>NZ_JAPFCG010000071.1:0-440 GCF_026240995.1 Pseudomonas sp. DCB_BI
TTCGGTGCGCGCTTGATCGCTTCGGCCAGGGCGTGGGAGCTTTCCAGGGCCGGGATGATGCCTTCCAGGCGGCAGGTGGCGTGGAACGCATCAAGGGCTTCGTCGTCGGTGATGCTGACGTACTCGACGCGCTTCACTTCATGCAGGTAAGCGTGCTCCGGGCCGATGCCCGGGTAGTCGAGGCCGGCGGAAATCGAGTGGGCGTCGGTGATCTGGCCGTCAGCGTCCTGCAGCAGGTAGGTGCGGTTGCCGTGCAGCACGCCGGGTACGCCGCCGTTCAGGCTGGCCGCGTGTTTGTCGGTGTGCACGCCGTGGCCGCCGGCTTCGACGCCGATGATCTGCACGCTTGGCTCTTCAAGGAATTCGTGGAACAGGCCCATGGCGTTGGAGCCGCCACCGACGCAGGCCACCAGGCTGTCGGGCAGGCGCCCTTCCTTCTC
>NZ_JAPFCG010000009.1:0-236818 GCF_026240995.1 Pseudomonas sp. DCB_BI
CCGAGCTGGGTGCACCACAGGCCAGACATGCCGTCCAGGTAGCGCTTGCCCTCGCTGTCCCACAGGTGCAGGCGTTCACCACCGACGATCACCCGCGGCCCTTCGGCGTTCAACGCCTCGCTTCCCTTGGCCGCCAGCGGTGTGTAGTAGCTCCAGCCCAACGCCAGCACTGCCATCAGCAACCCGCCGATGTAGTCATCCTGCCCCCAATGGGCACCGGCCACCAGGCGCGGCAGCATGAACAGCAGCGCCAGCCCCCAGACCACCAGGTACTGCACCAGGCGCCGGCTGAACACGCTCATGAACAGTGCCCAGATCAAAAGCACCGAGGCGTGATCCCCCGGGAAGCTCTTGCTCGAACGGTCCTTAAGCTCCCAGGCCGCCTCCAGGTTCGGGTAGTAATCACTGAGGTGGACGACGTCGTCGAACATCATCGACGGGCTCTTGTGCTGCCAGCCGGCTGCATCCACCCACTTGGAAAACAGCGCGCGAATCACCACTAAGAGGAGTAGCGTGACCAGAAAGCCGAAAAAGGCCTGACGAACCTGGGCTGCCTTGAACACCCAGTCACCCCGGATGAGTACGGCCAGCAGGATCAGGCCGACGATAATGTCGAACGGGCGCAGGCTGCCCACAGTCCATATGTAACGCCAGATGGTGTTGTCGGCCAGCGGGGCATTCAGGCCGTGGAATAGCCACTCGTCGAAAGTCAGGCACAAGATCTGGCCAATGGGCCATAACCAGAAACACAGTAGAGCGATAGGCAGCAGCGTACAGGCTGCCAATGGCCCCAAGGACCACCTTGCTTGGAACAGTGGTCGATTGTCCATAAAATACCTCTATTGCAAACAGGAACCGGAGCGCCTCGTGAGCGCTTTTTCATTGGGTTGTCGCGTGTAGTCCGACAACCCTTGTAATCATTTTGTCATCATTTTCAGATAGCCAAAACCTATGAGCGACTTGCCTGATACCGATTTCACCCAACGTTTCATCTTCGACGAGCGCGATGTGCGCGGCGAGTGGGTGTCTCTCGATGACAGTTACGCCGCGGTGTTGGCGCGTCATGAGTACCCCCAGCCGGTCAAGGCGCTGCTTGGCGAGCTGATGGCTGCCACCGCCTTGCTGGTTGGCGCGATGAAGTTCGATGGTTTGCTGATTTTGCAGGCCCGCTCGGCGGGGCCGATTCCGTTGCTGATGGTGGAGTGTTCCGGCGACCGTGAGATCCGCGGCATGGCCCGCTACGAAGCGGACCAGATCCCTGCGGATGCCACACTCTCGCAGCTGATGCCCGACGGCCACCTGACCCTGACCATCGACCCGGTCAAGGGCCAGCGTTACCAGGGTACCGTCGACCTCGATGGCGCCAACCTCTCGGAGTGTTTCACCAACTACTTCGTCCAGTCCCAGCAGCTGAACACGCGCTTCTGGCTCAATGCCGAAGGTGGCAAGGCGCGTGGCCTGCTGCTTCAGCAACTGCCGCGCGATCGCCAGCCGGATGATGAAGAGCGCGAGGACAGCTGGCAGCACGTGGTCGCTCTGGCCAAGACCCTCAAGCCTGAAGAGTGGGCTGAAAACAACGAAACGCTACTTCACCGCCTGTACCACGAAGATGCAGTACGCCTGTTCGATATCCAGCCGCTGCGCTTCAATTGCAGCTGTTCGCGGGAACGCTCTGGCAATGCGCTGGTCAGTCTGGGCGAGCACGACGCCAAGGCGTTGGTGGAAGAATGTGGCGGGACGGTAGAAATCGATTGCCAGTTCTGCAACGAGCGCTACTTCTTCGATGCCAGCGACGTGGCACAACTGTTTGCGGGTGGCGGCACTGACGTAGCCTCAGAAACTCGTCACTGAAACGTTTAACCACAGGACAATCTCCTGTCGAATTGCGCAAAAGAGCAGTTCTGACAGGAGGGGCCTACTTTTTTTGGGCGTTTCTGGCATAATCCGGCCACTTTTTTCGCTGTAGTAGTTTTTTCAAGACAACTACAAAACGTTTGGAGCACTCGGCCTCGGGCCGGATGGGGTATCTCATGACGCAAGCCAACAACACCGTGTACACCGACCTGAGCGTCGATGAGCTGGTAAAAGAAGCGCTGCAACGCGGTGAAGGCGTATTAGCCGATACTGGCGCACTGGTCGTGGAGACCGGTCACCGTACTGGCCGTTCGCCGGCTGACCGTTTCATCGTCGAAGAACCTTCCACCCAGGACGCCATCTCCTGGGGCCCGATCAACCGCAAGTTCCCGGCCGACAAGTTCGATGCCCTGTGGGCTCGCGTCGAGGCGTTCAACAACGCCCAGGATCACTTCGTCTCCTACGTTCACGTAGGGGCTGCAGCCGAGCACTACCTGCCCGTCAAGATGACCACCCAGACTGCCTGGCAGAACCTGTTCGGCCGTTGCCTGTTCATCAACCCGGAGCAATTCAACCCGGCTGGTCGCGACCAGTGGCAGATCCTCAACGTTGCCAACTTCGTCTGCGAACCTGAGCGTGACGGCACCAATTCCGACGGTTGCGTGATCATCAACTTCGCCCAGAAGAAGGTGCTGATCGCTGGCATGCGCTACGCCGGCGAAATGAAGAAAGCCATGTTCTCGGTGCAGAACTTCCTGCTGCCGGCCGCCGACGTACTGCCAATGCACTGCGCGGCCAACATCGGCGAAGAAGGCGATGTAACCCTGTTCTTCGGCCTGTCCGGCACCGGCAAGACCACCCTGTCGGCTGACGAAAGCCGTTACCTCATCGGTGACGACGAGCACGGTTGGGGCGAAGGCGTTGTCTTCAACATGGAAGGTGGCTGCTACGCCAAGTGCATCGACCTGTCCGAGAAGAACGAGCCGGTCATCTGGAAAGCCATCAAGCACGGTGCGGTACTGGAAAACGTCGTGCTCGACGCCAACAAGCACGCCGATTACACCGACGTCAGCCTGACCCAGAACAGCCGTGCGGCCTACCCGCTGGAGCACGTTGCCAAGCGTTCCGAAGCGAACCTGGGCGGCGAGCCTAATGCCGTAATCTTCCTGACCTGCGACCTGACCGGTGTTCTGCCTCCGGTGTCGATCCTGAACAATGAGCAGGCGGCTTACCACTTCCTGTCCGGTTACACCGCGCTGGTCGGTTCCACCGAAATGGGCTCGGGCGGCGGCATCAAGTCGACCTTCTCCACCTGCTTCGGCGCACCGTTCTTCCCGCGCCCGGCTGGCGAGTACGCCGAGCTGCTGATCAAGCGTATCAACGGCTTCAACTCCAAGGTCTACCTGGTAAACACCGGCTGGACCGGCGGTGGCTACGGTGTTGGCAAGCGCTTCAGCATCCCGACCACCCGCGCGGTGATCGCTGCAATCCAGAGCGGCGCGCTGGTCGGTGCCGAAACCGAGCACTTGGACATCATCAACCTGGATGTGCCGAAGGCCGTTCCGGGCGTTGAGACCGACCTGCTCAACCCGCGCACCAACTGGGCTGACAAAGCTGCCTACGACGAGGCCGCCAAAGGTCTGGCCAAGCTGTTCATCGAAAACTTCAAGAAGTTCGAAGTTTCCGACGCCATCAAGGCCGCTGGTCCACAGCTGTAAGCTGAACCTGGCTGCAACAAGACAGCCGCCCTCAGGGGCGGCTTTTTTGTTCCTGCAAATCGGTGCGTTCCTACAAGGGATTGCAGGCAGCGGAAATCTGCAATTTCTGTTTCACTGTCAGCATCCATTGCGAAGACAAGAGCCAGACAGATGACCGAATCCCCTCAGCGCACTGCCTTCTCCCACTTCCACCCCATCCTCACCCGCCCTTCGGACAACGACGTCAACGGCCATATCGCCGGTGCTACCGTGCACGGCTTTTTTGAAACTGCTATCCACGCCTTCCTTGTCGAACAGGCCGAGGTCGACCTGCGTGACGGTGAACTGGCGGCATTCGTGGTCAGTTCGGCGGCGGATTTCTACGCATTACCGGGCTTTCCGGACTTGCTGGAGGTGGGGTTGGGCGTGACGCGCCTGGCGGGCAGCACGGTAGAGTACCGCCTGGCGTTGTTCCGTCCGGGCGAGCCGGAGGCGTGTGCGGCAGGCACGGTGGTGCAGGTGTTCATCGACCGTGCCAGTGGTCGTCCTGTGGTGTTGCCTGAGCCGCTGCAAGTGATCCTTTCTGGCCTCGTACTCGCCTAGCAGGCATAAAAAAGCCCCGCCGGCAGGGGCGGGGCTTTTGCTGCCGGGGCGAGGCCCTCGGCATCAGTCGCGCCAGTGGCGCTTGTGCTTGCGGTGGCCGTAGTGATGGCCACGGTCGTAGTGACGACGGTCGTCGTAGCCGCGACGGTAGCGACGGTCGTCATCGCGGTCGTCTTCGTCGGCCTTGTTGCCCATGTAGTTACCCAGTGCGCCACCGGCACCACCGCCGGCTGCCGCGCCAATGTAGCTACCGGTAGTGCCGCCCACCGAGCGACCGACCACGTTACCGCCCGCAGCACCCAGTGCGCCACCGATAGCGGCCTCACCGCGCTGGCGCTTATCGGCACCCAGGGCACCGCCTGCGGCACCGCCCAGGCCGGCACCAATGGCGCCGCCAGTGCTACCACCGATGGAGTTGCCCACCACGGAGCCCAGTACCCCACCCAATGCGCCGCCGATGCCGGCCTCGGTGGTGCCGCCTGCCATGGCAACGCCGCTGAGCAAGCTGAAAGACAACAACAAAATCGAGGAGTACTTCTTCATCAAGAGAGCCTCATAGGGATGACGAGGCGAATTTGAGGCTAAGCGGCGTGGCTGGCAACGGAAATCCGACGAGTAACACGAGTTGTACACAATTCTCTAAGTTACTGTATTTGCTGTGAAACTTTATCGATTTTCGGCTGTCTGAGACCTTTATGACAAAGCCCTGAACCGCCATGGAACAGGGCTTTTTCGTGTCTACAGGATACGCCCGTCGTCCCGAGCGCGCTCCAGTTTGATGGCAATGAACTTCGATGTCGGCGTATGGCTGCCATCGCCAATGCTCTCCAGCGGCACCAGCGGGTTCACCTCAGGGTAGTAAGCCGCGGCCTGGCCTGCCGGGATATCGAACGCCAGCAGGGTGAAGCCATGCACCCGGCGCACATGCTCATCCCCCCACAACGACACGATGTCGACCTTCTGCCCGGGTTGGAAGCCCAGGCGGATGATGTCGGCTTCGTTGGCAAAAATCACTTCGCGCTGGCCACGCACGCCGCGGTAGCGGTCGTCCAGGCCGTAGATGGTGGTGTTGTACTGATCGTGCGAGCGCATCGACTGCATGATCAGGTCCGGTAATTGGCCGCTGGCGCGCACGCGCTCGTCCAGCAGGGTGTCGGGCAGCAGGTTGGCCTTGAAGTTGGCGCGGCCCGTGCTGGTCTTCCATTCCCGGCTGGCGGCGCTGTTGCCCAGGTAGAATCCCCCTGGGTGTTGCAAGCGCTGGTTGAAGCCGCTGAAGCCGGCGATGGTGTCGCCGATCAGGTCGCGGATGCGGTCGTAATCGGCAACCAGCCAGTGCCAGTCCACCGGTTTCTTGCCCAGGGTGGCGGCGGCAATGCCGGCAATGACCGCAGGCTCCGAGCGCATCTGTGCCGACAGCGGCTTGAGCTGGCCATTGGAGGCATGCACCATGCTGAACGAGTCTTCCACCGTGACCGCTTGCGGCCCTTCAGCCTGCAGGTCGATGTCGGTGCGGCCCAGGCACGGCAGGATCAGCGCCTGCTTGCCGTGGACCAGGTGGCTGCGGTTGAGCTTGGTGCTGATGTGCACGGTCAGCTCGCAGTTGCGCAATGCTGTGGCAGTACGCTCGGTATCTGGCGTGGCCTGGGCGAAGTTGCCACCCAAGCCGATGAATACCTTCGCCCGGCCGTCGAGCATGGCGTGGATCGCTTCAACGGTATTGTGGCCGTTGTGCCGCGGCACGGGGAAGCCAAAGCGGTTCTCGATGGCGTCCAGCAGCGCCACTGGAGGGCGTTCGTTGATGCCCATGGTGCGATCGCCCTGCACATTGCTGTGGCCACGCACCGGGCAGAGGCCAGCGCCCGGCGCGCCGATGTTGCCGCGCAGCATTTGCAGGTTGACGATTTCCTGGATGGTCGGCACCGAATGGCGGTGCTGGGTGATGCCCATTGCCCAGCACATGATTACCCGTTTGCCACGGCAGTACATGCGCGCGGCCAGCTCGATGTCGGCCAGGCTCAGGCCGGACTGCATCTGGATGTGCTGCCACGGCGTGGCATCGACCACGGCCAGGTATTCGTCAACGCCATGCCCATGTTCGGCAATGAAAGCATGATCGAACACGGCCGGTTCGCCGCTGGCCTGGGCCTCACGCTCCCACAGCAGAACGAACTTGGCCATGCCGCGCAGCATCGCCATGTCGCCGCCCAGCGCTGGGCGGAAGAACGCAGTGTTGGTCGGCCGGTCGCTGTTGGTCAGCATTTCCAGTGGGTTCTGCGGGTGCTGGAAGCGTTCGAGGCCGCGCTCCTTGAGCGGGTTGATGCACACCACCTGAGCGCCACGCTTCACCGCGTCACGCAGCGGGTCGAGCATGCGCGGGTGGTTCGTGCCGGGGTTCTGGCCCCACACAAAAATGGCATCGGCATGCTCGAAGTCGTCGAAGGTGACCGTGCCCTTGCCCACCCCCACACTTTGGCCCAACGCCACGCCGCTGGCCTCGTGGCACATGTTCGAGCAGTCGGGGAAGTTGTTGGTGCCATAGGCCCGCACGAACAGCTGGTAAAGATAGGCCGCTTCGTTGCTGGCGCGCCCCGAGGTATAGAATTCGGCCTGGTCAGGGCTGGCCAGCTTGTTCAGCTCGCGGGCGATCAGGGCGAAGGCGGCGTCCCAGCTGATCGGCTGGTAGCGGTCGCTGGTTGGGTCGTAGACCATTGGCTCGGTCAGGCGCCCCTGGTACTCCAGCCAGTAATCGCTCTGCTGCAGCAGGGCTGTAACGCTGTAGCGGGCGAAGAAGGACGCGTCGACGCGACGCTTGGTGGCCTCCCAGTTCACCGCCTTGGCGCCGTTCTCGCAGAACTTGACCATGCCGCTTTCCGGCGAGTCGCCCCAAGCACAACCAGGGCAGTCGAACCCACCGTTCTGGTTGGTCTTGAGCAGGGCGCGGATGTTCTTCAGCGCGTTGTCGCTGCCGACCCAGGCCTTGGCCACGCTGCGCAGTGCGCCCCAGCCACCGGCGGGGCCGTGGTAGGGCTTGTAGCGAGGAGGGGAGGCTGGGGCGTTGTCCGGAAGGTGCTGGTACGAGGTCACGACTGTTACGACTCCGCCGCTGGGCTGTAGACCCGCGGTGCGCTGTGCTTGGGCAAATGGATAAGGTTGAGGTTGTGCTTGCGCGCCCATTGCAGGGCAAGCCCGGTGGGGGCTGAAAGGCTGACCAGTGTCTGGATACCGGCACGCAGTACCTTCTGGATCAGCTCCAGGCTGCAGCGGCTGGTGACGATGGCAAGGCCGCCCTGGCTGTCGATGCCTTGGCGCAGCAGGGCGCCGATCAGCTTGTCGAGGGCGTTGTGCCGGCCAATGTCTTCACGCCCGAGCAACAGCTCGCCATGACGGTCCATGAACAGTGCCGCATGCACCGCGCCGCAGTGCTGGCCCAGCGGCTGGAAAGCATCGATGCGCTCGCGCAGCCCGACCAGCCACTGCGCCGGGGGCAGGGGGGCACCCGGCAGCACGGTCAGCTCTGGCAATGCCTGTTCCAGTGCTTCGACTCCACACAGGCCACACCCACTGGTGCCGGCCAGCTGGCGACGCTGGTTTTTCAGGTTCCAGAACGCCCGGCTGGATATTTCCAGGTCGGCGTACATCGCCGAGCCGCTGCCGGAGAGCTTGAGGTCGTAGATTTCCGCGGTGCCTTCGACAATGCCGCTGCCAACGCTAAACCCGACGGCGAAGTCTTCCAGGTCGGTGGGGCTGACCAGCATCACCGCCTGGTTGAGGCCGTTGTAGACAATGGCCAGCGCCACCTCTTCGGCCAGCGGCGTGCTGTCACGTTTGCTGTCGTTGAGCTGGACGTAATCGTAGGTGTTGCTGGCGGCGGGCATGGCCAAGGGCGATGAGGCCGCGCAGACCGGTGGTTTGCTGTTCATCGGGGCAGGCTGTTCATTCGGCGGCTTGGTGATAGCACAAGCCTAGGCGTGCGGGCCGGCGGCGTCTAATTGCTAGGGTCTATGCCTTGATAGAGCGCGTCGATTGGTCGCAGGGGGCGGCGGGAGGAAAGGTGGCCTAGACTGCTGAGTCCGAGGTTTCGTCAACAAGGAGAGCGCTATGAGCTTGTTCAGTTTCGTGAAGGAAGCGGGCGAGAAGTTGATCGACCTGCTGACCCCAGGCAATGCCAATGCCGAGGAGCAGCTGAAAAAACACGTGGAAAGTGTCGGCCTGGGCAATCCGAACATTACCGCCACTGTAGAGGGCGACAAGATCATCCTCAAGGGTGAGGTGGCCAGCCAGGAGGAGAAGGAAAAGATCATTCTCGCCGCCGGCAACATCAATGGTGTGGCCAGCGTGGATGACCAGATCACCGTGACGGGGCCAGTGGTGAAGGCGGCCAGGTTCGTTACAGTGAAAAAGGGTGACACGTTGTCGGCCATTTCAATCGTGGTTTATGGCAACGCCAACCAGTACAACAAGATCTTCGAGGCCAACAAGCCGATGCTCTCGCACCCGGACAAGATCTATCCGGGGCAGGTGCTGCGTATTCCTGATTGATCTCTGAAGTCTGTACCGGCCCTTCGCGGGCATGCCCGCGAAGGCGGCCTCACAGGCCTATCACTAATTCCCGGTAATCCTCGACCGCTGGAAACTCTTCGGTATCCCGCGGCCCTGCCTTGCTATCCGGCTGCCGCACCGCCAGCAGGTGGCCAACACCAAACCGCCGCGCACTGCGCAATATCGCCAGCGTGTCATCGATGAACAGGCTGCGCCCCGGCTCGAAACCAATATCCGCCTGCAAGGCATCCCAGAACTGTGGGCTCTCTTTTGGGTAGCCGTAGTCATGCGAGCTGATCAACCGCTCGAAATACGGCGCCAGTTCCACCCGCTCCAGCTTCAGCGACAGCGAATCCCGGTGTGCATTGGTGATCATCACAACCCGTTTGCCGGCCTTGCGAATCGCCGCCAAGAAGGTATCGGCGTCTGGGCGCAGGGCGATGAGGTCGGCAATTTCCCGCTTCAGCTCGCGGATCGGCAGGTCTAGCTCACGGCTCCAGAAGTCCAGGCAATACCAGTTGAGTGTGCCGGCATTGCGCTCGAACAGCGGTTGCAACTCCATTTCTGCCATGGCCCGGCTTACCCCGTGCAGCTCGGCATAGCGCTGGGGCAGGTGGTGCAGCCAGAAGCGGTTGTCGTAATGCAGGTCGAGCAGGGTGCCGTCCATATCCAGCAGAACGGTATCGATGGCAGACCAGGGAAGAACAGGCATGGGAAACTCTCGATCAGTCGGCAAGCCACGGTATAGTAACCCGTTCACGCCAAGGAGCCGCCCCATGCGCCAGAAACCCACCGTCCTCAGCCGCGAAATCGTCGCCAGTAGCCGCCTGTTCCGCGTCGAAGCCGTGCAATTGCGCTTCAGCAATGGCAACGAGCGTACCTACGAGCGCCTGGTAGGCCGGGGTAACGGGTACGGCGCGGTGATGATCGTGGCCATGCTCGACGCCGAGCACGCTGTGCTGGTCGAGGAATACTGCGGTGGCACCGACGAGTACGAGCTGTCGTTGCCCAAGGGCCTGATCGAGCCGGGCGAAGACGTGCTGGCGGCAGCCGACCGGGAGCTCAAGGAAGAAGCCGGTTTTGGTGCGCGCCAGCTGGAGCACCTGACCGAGCTGTCGCTGTCGCCCGGCTACATGAGCCAGAAAATCCAGGTGGTACTGGCCAGCGACCTGTACGAAGCGCATCTGGAAGGCGATGAGCCGGAGCCGATGCGGGTCGACAAGGTCAACCTGCGCGAGCTGTCGGCGCTGGCCATGCACCCGCAGTTCACCGAGGGCCGCGCGCTGGCAGCGTTGTACCTGACGCGTGACCTGCTGACCCAGCGGGGGCTGCTGGAACTATGAACGACCTGCAACTGATGCATGAGGCGGTCAAGCTGGCGCTGGCCGCAGGTGAGGCGACCCTGCCGTTCTGGCGCGCCGATGTGGCGGTGACCAACAAGGCCGATGATTCGCCGGTGACCGCTGCCGACTTGGCAGCGCACCGGGTGATTGCCGATGGGCTGTTGGCCCTGGCGCCGCAGGTTCCTGTGCTGTCCGAAGAGGACTGCAACATTCCGTTGGCCGAGCGTGAGGGCTGGCGCCGCTGGTGGCTGGTCGACCCGCTTGATGGCACCAAGGAGTTCATTGCCGGCAGCGAGGAGTTCACGGTCAACATCGCCCTGATCGAGAACGGCGAGGTGGTGTTCGGCGTTGTGTCGATGCCCACCAATGGGCGCTGCTATTTCGGTGGGCGCGGTTTGGGGGCCTGGCGTGCAGATGCCGATGAGGCAGCCCAACCGATCCAGGTCCGCAACGCACCCGCGCCAGGCGAGCGTTTTACCGTGGTTGCCAGCCGTCGACACTCCAGTCCGGAACAGGAAGCGCTGTTGGCCGGCCTGGGGGCTGCGGTGGGTGAGCTGGAACTGGCCAATATTGGCAGCTCGTTGAAGTTTTGCCTGTTGGCTGAGGGCAGTGCCGATTGTTATCCGCGCCTGGCGCCGACTTCGCAATGGGACACTGCTGCGGCGCAGGGTGTGGTGGAGGGCGCCGGTGGCGAGGTGATCGGGCTGGATGGTTTACCGTTCCGGTATCCGCCGCGTGAGTCGCTGCTCAATCCGTATTTCCTGGCATTGCCCGCCAATGCGGCATGGCGCCAGGCCTTCCTGAACCTGATCTAACTGGCTTCCACAGGTACACCCTATTCCCTCCACCTTTCCCATACCTGTGGGATTGTGACAGCCTCCAGGGTTCAGCGGTGCAGCACGTACTGGCCGCTGAATTTCACCGCGGGTTCGTCACTATCGGCATTGCTCACCGTGGTCTGCAGCGTCAGCCGCGCCCGGCCACGCCGCTGGTACAGGTTCAGGAACCGCTCCCAGACCTTCTCGTCCGGCGCCGCACAGCGCGCCAGCGCCGCGCCGGTTACCGGCAACGGATAACTGATCTGCCCTTCCTGAATGACGATATGCCCGTCGTCTATCCCCAGTTCGCGCAGCCGCAGGTGCAGCCAGCCCCAACCTGCCAGCACTGCCGCGCAGTACAGGCTGCCGCCGAACATGGTGCTCTTGTGGTTGACGTTGGGCGCCAGGGGCAGCTGCAATTGCAGGGTGTGCTGCTGCCAACCGATTACTTCCAGGCCCATTTCACGGGTCAGGGGGATGTCGCTGTGCAGTACGGACTGCAGGTACTGGCTATCGGTGCTCATCAACGGTGGTCCTCTTGGTCGTCATGCCCGCCGCTACCGCCGTCAAAGCTCAGGCCATGCTTGCGCAGCTTGTCGTGCAGGGTCTTGCGGGGTATGCCCAGCGCCTCGGCCAGGCTGCGCATGGAGCTGTGTGGCTGGGCCAGTTCGGCCGCGATCAGCGAGCGCTCGAATTGCTCTACCTGTTCACTGAGGTTGCCGCTCGGCATTGGCTGCGCCGGTGCGGTCGCTGGCGGTGCCTGGCCGTCCAGGGCCAGTTCTAGGCCAAGGGCGAAACGCTCGGCGGCGTTCTGCAGCTCGCGCACATTGCCTGGCCAGCTGTGGCGCAGCAGCAGGGCACGTTGTGCCGGTTGCAGGGTGTGCGGCGCCAGGCCATGGCGCTGGCTGGCGGCGTCGGCAAAGTGCTGGAACAACACCAGGATGTCATCGCCGCGTTCACGCAGCGGTGGGATACGCAGCGGTGCCACGTTCAGGCGGTAATACAGGTCGGCGCGAAAGCGCCCTTGGTCGGCGGACTGGCGCAGGTCTTCCTTGGTCGCGGCGATGATGCGGATATCCAGTGGGATCAGCTGGTTGCCGCCGAGTCGCTCGACCACTCGTTCCTGCAACATGCGCAGCAGTTTTACCTGTACATCCAGGCTCATGCTCTCGATTTCGTCGAGGAACAGCGTGCCGCCATTGGCGAATTCGAACTTGCCGATACGGCGTTTTTGCGCGCCAGTAAACGCACCCGGTTCATGGCCGAACAGCTCGCTTTCGACCACCGACTCGGCCAGTGCTCCGGCGTTGATCGCCACGAAGGGCCCGTCGCGGCGGCTGGACAGGTCGTGCAGGGCGCGGGCCACCACCTCTTTGCCCGCGCCGGTCTCACCAAGGATCAGCACATCGGCGCGGGTGCCGGCCAGGGCGCCGATCTGCTCGCGCAGGCGCAGCATGGATGGCGAATGACCGACCAGGCGGGTGGCCAGTTGCTGGCGGTCGCTCAGTGCCAGGCGCAGGCTGCGGTTGTCCAGTACCAGCCGCCGCAGGGCCAGGGCCCGGCGCACGCTGTCGAGCAGGGCGTCTGTAGCGAAGGGTTTTTCCAGAAAGTCATAAGCCCCGGCACGCATTGCCTGCACCGCTAGCGGCACGTCGCCATGGCCGGTGATCAACAGTACCGGCAGCTCGCTGTCACGGCCGTGCAATTGTTCCAGCAACTGCAGGCCATCGATGCCGGGCATGCGGATGTCGGTGACCACCACACCGGGCCAGTCGGCCTCGATACGGTCAGCCAAGCCTTGGGCATCGGCCAGGGCGACCACCTTGAGCCCCGCCAGGTCCAGGGTCTGGCTCAGCGCCTGGCGCAGGTGCGGGTCATCGTCCACCAGGATGACCTGGGCTTGGCTGTCTATCAGTGTCTCGGTGGTCATGCCGAGGGGTCCTCCGAATTGGGCAAGGTAGCGCCAGGCGCGGCCACACGCAGCTGCAAGGTCAGCAGGGCGCCACCTTCCGGGTGGTTGGCCAGCAGCAGTTCACCACCCAGGGCGCGCATCAGGCTTTCGCAGATGGCCAACCCCAGGCCCAGGCCCTGAGTGCGGGTCTTGGTGGTGAAGAACGGCTCCTTGGCGTGCTCCAGGGCCTGGCGGCTGAAACCGGGGCCATTGTCGCGGATGTACAGGTAGACGCAGTCATCCCGCTGCTCGGCACTCAGCCACAGGCGCCTCGGGTTGGCTTTTTCGGTCAAGGCGTCGAGTGCATTGGCCAGCAGGTTGCCCAGCACCTGGCGCAGGCGGGTTTCGCCGGCCTGTACCCACAATGTTGCTTCCGGCAGGTCGCGAATCAGCTCCACGGCCATCGCCCGGCGGCGCTTGGCCAGCAGTGCCAGGGCATCGTCCAGGGCTGGCTGCAGGGCCACGCTCTCCGGGGCATGGCGGTCGCGGCGGGCGAACGCGCGCAGGTGGGCGATGATCGAGGCCATGCGGCCGGTCAGCTCTCCGATCAGCTTGAGGTTGCCGCGGGCGTCTTCGGTGCGCTGGTGATCGAGCAGGATTTCGGCGTTCTCCGCATAGCTGCGAATAGCCGCCAGCGGCTGGTTGAGCTCATGGCTGATGCTGGCCGACATGGTGCCGAGTACCGACAGCTTGCCGGCCTGAACCAGTTCGTCCTGGGCGCGCACGGCCTCCTGCTGGGCGTTCTCGCGTTCCAGCACGGCAAGCTTGAGGCGGGTGTTGAGGCCTTCGAGGTCGGCCGTGCGTTCGGCTACGCGCTTTTCCAGTTCCTGGCGGCCACGGGCCTCGAAGTCGATGCGGTCGATGTAGTGGCGGCGCCGCTGCATCACCAGCCCGGCCAGCAGCATTACCACCAGCAAGGTACCGGCACCGATGGCCGTCACTGTCTGTACAGAACGGTCGACCAGTATGCGCGGGGCGAGGATGCTCACCTGCCAGCCGGTTTCCTTGATATCACGGGTCTGGGTGAGCCACGCGTCCGGGTTGAGTACAAGCGGTTGCGGGGCCTGGGTAGGGTAGGGCTGGATAGCGATGATCGCCTGGCGTTCGGCCTCGCTCAGCACGCGGGTGGCGCGGAAGCGCCAGTCAGGACGCGAGGTGAGGATGACCACGCCATTGTGATCGGTCAGCAACAACTGCTCGGGGGTACGGCCCCAGAGGGTTTCGGTGTGATCGAGATCGACCTTGACTACCAGCACGCCAACGATGCGCTCGCGGTCGCGCACGGCGGCGGCGAAGAAGTAGCCACGTTTGGCCGAAGTGGTGCCCTGGCCAAAAAAACGTCCCAGATGGCCGGCCATGGCTTCGTTGAAGTAGGGGCGGAAGGCGAAATTGCGGCCGACGAAGCTGTCGTGCTTGTCCCAATTGGAGGCCGCCAGCGTGTTGCCGCTGACGTCCATCAGGTACATCACCTCGGCACCGGTCTGCTGCACGATGTTCTTGAGCAGGCGGTTGGCGTTGGTCACCGCTTCCAGGCGGAAAGGGTCGGCCAGTACGCCACGCAACGCCGGCAGGTCGCCGAGGATCTGCGGCAGGGTTTCGTAGCGGTGCAGGGTGCCGAGCAGGTTGGCGACGTACAGGTCGAGGGTCTGGCGGTTCTGCGAGGCCAGCTCGTCCTGATAATAGCGTTCGGCAAGGTGGTGCAGCGGCCAGAGTAACGGGGCCAGGCACAGGGCCAACAGGGCCAGGCTGCGCCAGCGGGGACGGCGTGGGGGCGTGGGTTTTGCAATCATCACGTAAATGCGCCAGAAAAGTCTGACGCAATTATGCGCTAGTTACGGCAGCAGTTCCGCCTCCGCCAGTGGCAGGCCGACCTTGTCCTTGTCTGACAGCACCGGTGGCTGCTGCAGCCCCCAGTCGATGGCCAGTTGCGCATCGTCCCAGCGAATGCAGCGGTCTGCGCCAGGGTTGTAGTAATCGGTGGTCTTGTACAGGAACTCGGCGGATTCGCTCATGACGGCAAACCCGTGGGCGAAGCCCGGTGGTATCCATAGTTGCCGATGGTTGTCGGCCGACAGGTTCACTGCGACCCATTGGCCGAAGGTTGGCGAGCTTTTGCGCACATCCACGGCGACATCGCGGATTTCCCCCTGCACCACGCGCACCAGCTTGCCCTGGGTGTTTTCTACCTGGTAATGCAACCCACGCAGCACGCCTTGGATGGAGCGCGAGTGGTTGTCCTGGACGAACTCGAGATTCACCCCGGTCTGCAGGGCGAACTCGCGAGCGTTGAATGCCTCGAAGAAAAAACCACGGCTGTCACCGAATACTTTCGGCTCGATGATCAGTACTTCCGGGATGGCGGTAGGGATGATGTTCATAGCGGCTTACTGGCCCGTTGCTCAAGTATTGACCCTAGCCGGCTTGCACGATTTTTGCGCAAGCCGCTTTAAAAGGATGCACGTGGTGTGGTTATGGTAGACGTCAGACGGGTCTGCGCGCCAGATGAAACCAGTGAAGATCCGATTCATATCGGTTTTATAGCGAGTTTTGTCCCGCAAATTTCCGATTATCGGGCTTTAAACATCGATATATATCGGTTATAAATGGGCAGACGCCCCAGCACACTCCGGCTCAGGGCCATCACAGAGGTCACCCATGAAAACCCTCAACTCCACGCCCCGTGCCGATGGTTTCCACATGCCCGCCGAGTGGGCCCCGCAAACCCAGGTGTGGATGGTCTGGCCGGAACGCCCCGACAACTGGCGTTTGGGCGGCAAGCCGGCGCAGGCAGCCCACGTAACCCTGGCCAAGGCGATCGCCCGCTTTGAACCGGTAACCGTTGCGGCGTCTGCTGGCCAGTACGAAAACGCCCGCCGCCAGCTCGACCAGCCGAACATCCGTGTGGTCGAAATCAGCAATGACGACGCTTGGGTGCGTGACACCGGCCCGACCTTCGTCATCAATGACCAGGGTGAAGTGCGCGGCGTGGACTGGGGCTTCAACGCGTGGGGCGGCTTCGACGGTGGCCTGTATGCTCCTTGGAACCGCGACGAGGAACTGGCCGCCAAGGTGCTGGAAATGGAGCGCTGCCAGCGCTACCACACCGAAGGCTTCGTGCTGGAGGGCGGCTCGATCCACGTGGACGGTGAAGGCACCGTGATCACTACCGAGGAATGCTTGCTCAACCGTAACCGCAACCCGCACCTGAAGCGTGAGCAGATTGAAGCGGTGCTGCGTGAACAGTTGTCAGTAGACACCGTGGTGTGGCTGCCCGATGGCCTGTACAACGACGAAACCGATGGCCACGTCGACAACTTCTGCTGTTACGTGCGCCCGGGCGAAGTGTTACTGGCCTGGACCGATGATTCCAACGACCCCAACTATGCGCGCTGCCACGCGGCCATGGAGGTGTTGCAGAACACCCGTGATGCCAAGGGCCGGGAGTTCATCGTGCACAAGATGCCGATTCCGGGCCCGCTGTTCGCCACCGCTGAAGAGTGTGCCGGCGTCGATCAAGTGGCCGGTAGCCAGGAGCGTGACCCATCGGTGCGCCTGGCCGGGTCGTACGTGAACTTCCTGATCGTCAACGGCGGCATTATTGCGCCTAGCTTTGACGACCCGGCAGATGCCGAAGCCAGAGCGATTCTGACGAAAATTTTCCCTGACCACGAAGTAGTGATGATCCCTGGCCGCGAGTTGTTGCTCGGTGGTGGCAACATTCACTGCCTGACTCAGCAGCAGCCGGCGCCAGTGAAGCGTTGAGCGCTGTGTGAATAACAAAGGGCCCGTCTTCTGACGGGCCTTTTTTTTGGGCGACACCCGGCCTCCAGGCTGGCATACGTTTTGTATTGTTTTTCAAGTAGATAGCCCGGCCGTGCTGGGCTCTCGGATCTGTAACATTACCTACGTAAATTAGCCGCTCACGGGCCAGGGAGTACGTGTAGACATGAACGCAGCAAGTGAGTCGGCTTTGCGCCCATTGGCAGTGGATCACCAGTCGCTCAAGGTTGTGGCGAAGTGGTTGAAACACCATGGAAGCATCAGGGTCAGGACGACCGACCCACGACGTCTGCTTGCCGGACGGTATCCCCAAGGGCTGATCAGCGAAGCAGAAATGCAGGCGCTGATAGCGGTGTGGCACTGATCGAAGAACACCCGTGACTGTGGGAGCGGGCTTGTCCCGCGAAGGGCGCCGCGCGCTGCATGGCACCGGCTTTGCCGGTGTTCGCGGGGCAAGCCCGCTCCCACAGCGTCCCTGGTGGTCAGGCGCTGCTTGAGCCAGTCAATCTTAATCCCCGACTCCCTTCTGCTCACCGGCGGGAAGGCATAAGCGTCTGCACAGGAAAATTGTCCGATCGATCAAAAGGTCATTTCCTACACAAGATAAATTGCCCGCTGATTGCGCACGCAAGCATGGAAATGCACCAGACACGCCGGTAATTTTGGTTATATCAACCTGCATTTCACGATTTTTTGACATTTGTAATCGCACACGGCTAGGATTCGGCCAACGCCTGCTGGCCATAACCTTGGCCATGCTGTTGCCAGAGGCCGCCGTGCACTTACCGGCAGGCCTTCAAGTGTGGATCCGCATAGCGTCGAACCTACGAAGGGGCGTTGGTTCCTGGCGTCGTATTGCAGCGCGTTCTTGATTAAGAAATAAGGAAAACAACATGTTCAAAACCAGGATCAGCCTGGTCGCCTTGGCGATGATCGCCGCGACCCAGGCACAGGCCAATGACCAGGCCGACAGCAAGGGCTTCATCGAGGACAGCCACGCCAACGTCCTTCTGCGCAACGCCTACATCAACCGCGACAAGAAGCACGGCACCGACGACCAGATCGAATGGGGCCAGGCGTTCATCGCCAACTTCTCCTCCGGCTTCACTCAGGGCACCGTAGGTGTGGGTGTCGACGCATTCGGCCTGTACGCCGTGCGTCTCGATGGCGGCAAAGGCCACAACGGTGGCGCGGGCGTCGACTTCTTCAAGCCGAGTGATACCGACCCGGCCAACTCCCCGCACAACTTGGCCCGTGGCGGTGCTGCGATCAAGTTCCGTATCTCCAACACCGTGCTCAAGTACGGTGACCAGATGCCGGCACTGCCAGTGCTGCAGTATGACGATGCGCGCCTGCTGCCAGAGAGCTTCACCGGTACCCTGATTACCTCCAAGGAAATCGAGGGCCTGGAACTGAACGCTGGTCGCTTCACGCAGGAAGCCCGCAAGAGCGCTGAAGGTCGTGACAGTGGCCACCTGAAGTCCATCAACGTGTTCGGCGGCAGCTACAAGTTCACCGACAACTTCACCGCTTCGCTGTACACGGCCGACAACGAAGATGTGATGAAGAAGCACTACCTGGGCTTGAACTACGTCTTCCCGATCGCCAGCGACCAGTCCCTGACCCTGGATTTCAACGGCTACAAGACTGATATCGACAAGAAATTCGTCGAGAAAGCCAGCCTGACCGGTGACGACAACACAATCTGGAGCCTGGCGGCCACCTACGCCTTTGGCCCGCACTCCATCACCTTGGCCCACCAGCGCAGCACCGGCAGCACCGGCTACAACTACGGTGGCTACCAGAGCCAGCCTTGGGGAACCAGCGATGGTGGATCGACCATCTACCTGGCCAACTCCTACTGGTCTGACTTCAACGCCGAAGACGAGCGCTCCTGGCAGTTGGGTTATGGTCTGGACTTTGGTGCCTTCGGTCTGCCAGGCCTGACGTACAAGGTTGCGTACGTTGTGGGTGACAACATCAATACCCACGGCTTCGGCGAAGGTAAAGAGCGCGAGATCTTCAACCAGGTTCGTTACGTCGTTCAGGACGGCCCGGCCAAGGACCTGTCGATCAAACTGCGTAGCTCGTTCCTGCGTACCAACAATGCTGTGCAGCAGAACGGTTACAACGACGACGGCAACGAAGTCCGCGTATTCGTCGAGTACCCGATCAGCATCTTCTGATCCGCAGTTGTTTGCATGAAAGCTGGGGCCGCGCTGCGCCCCTTCGCGGGCTTGCCCGCTCCCACAGGTACAGCGCCGCCTTCAAGTCTGGCGCTGCAGGTGTGGGAGCGGGCAAGCCCGCGAAGGGCTGCAGGGCAGCCCCAGTCTTGTTTTTCATGCAGGCTCAGTCTCTTCGTGGCGCAGTCTTGATGCCACACCTCGTGTTGCAGCCCCCCCAGTCTCCGGCGCAAAACTGTCGCTACGCGCCATCTGCCACATCCGCGCATAAAACTCGCTTTCTATCGAGCCACTGAGCAGTTCGCCTGGCTTGAGGAACGTGTGCAGGTCCGAAAACAACCCGATCTCGCTAGGGCTGATGCGCCGGGCCAGGTGCTTGGGCTTCAGCTCCGAAGGGTGCTCCAGGCCCGCAGCCGCCAGCATTTCAGCCAGTGCGTGCAGTGTGTTGCGATGGAAGCTGGCGACCCGCTCGGCCTTGTCTGGCACCACCAGGGCGCGCTGGCGCAGTGGGTCTTGGGTGGCCACGCCGGTCGGGCACTTGTTGGTGTGGCAGCTTTGCGACTGGATGCAGCCAATGGCGAACATGAAGCCGCGTGCCGAGTTGACCCAGTCAGCGCCGATGGCCAACACACTGGCAATGTCGAAGGCGCTGACGATCTTGCCCGCCGCGCCAATCCGAATGCTGGAGCGCAGGTTCAGGCCGACCAAGGTGTTGTGCACGAACATCAGGCCTTCGCGCATGGGTACGCCCATGTTGTCGCTGAATTCGCGTGGTGCCGCTCCGGTGCCGCCTTCCTTGCCATCGACAACGATGAAGTCCGGCGTAATGCCGGTGGCCAGCATGGCTTTGGCGATGCCCATGAACTCCCACGGGTGGCCCAGGCAGAACTTGAAGCCCACGGGTTTACCCCCCGACAGCTCGCGCAGGCTCGCCACGAACTGTAGCAACTCGACCGGTGTGCGGAAGGCACTGTGTGCGGCCGGTGAGATACAGTCCTCGCCCACGCGCACGCCACGGGTCTCGGCGATTTCAGGGCTGACCTTATGCCCCGGCAAGATGCCGCCGTGCCCCGGCTTGGCGCCTTGGCTGAGCTTGATCTCGATCATCTTCACCTGTGGCGAGCGGGCCTGTTCGGCGAAACGGTGCGGGTCGAAACGACCGTCCGCCGTACGGCAGCCGAAGTAGCCGCTGCCAATTTCCCAGATCAGGTCACCGCCGTGTTCACGGTGGTACGGGCTGATGCTGCCTTCGCCAGTGTCGTGGGCAAACCGGCCCATCCGCGCACCGCGGTTGAGGGCGGAGATAGCGTTGGCGCTGAGCGCACCAAAGCTCATGGCAGATATGTTGAAGATCGAGGCCGAGTAGGGCAGGCGGCATTGTGGCCCGCCAATGGCGATACGAAACGATGCCGGGTCTGGCGTGGCCACTGGCAGCATCGAATGGCTGATGAACTCGAACCCGGGCTTGTAGGCATCGTTGAGCGTGCCGAAAGCTTTCTCGGCGCTTTCGTTCTTGGCGCGGGCGTAGACCAGCGAGCGCTGCGAGCGGGAGAACGGCAGCTTGTCGTCGTCGCCTTCGATCAGGTACTGGCGGATTTCCGGGCGGATGGTTTCGATCAGGTAGCGGATGTTACCCAGGATCGGGTAGTTGCGGCGCACGGCGTGGTGGCTTTGGCGCAGGTCGTTGAGCCCGATCAGGCTGAGCAGGGCAGTGATCAGTGTTATTGGCCAGAGCCAGGCGTGTTGGGGTAGCAGCGGCAAGCTGGCAAACGTGAACAACAGGCAGATGGCGAGGCAGGCATAGCGGCTGGGCAGAGAGTGATTCATGGGTCCATCGCAGGCAGGATGACCGGGCATAGGATAGGCAAAGGCGGGGGAGGAAAAACCTGGGTAATCGGTAAAAGACTGTTACCTGATTGCGTAGTCCCAGCCCCTCACGACACAAGGCCGCTCCCACACAAAATCGCGTTAGCCAGGCAGCAGGATGCTGACCCGCAACCCACCGCTCTCTCGGTTCGACAGCAGCAGTTCACCCCCATGGCTGGCTGCGATCCGCTGGGCGATGCTCAACCCCAACCCATATCCGCCGTATGCCTGGTTACGCGACCCGTCACCGCGCACGAAGGGGTCGGTAATGGTCGCCAGCAGGTCCGGTGCAATCCCCGGCCCGCAGTCGTCGATATGGATCAACACCCCTTTTGTGGGCCGTTCCAGCGTGACCGAAATGTGCTGGGCATAGCGCAGCGCATTCACCAGCAAGTTTTGCAGGCAGCGCTGCAACAGCAAGGCATCTACCCGCAAACTGCCCGCCTGGCCGTGCACCGGAAGTGGTTCTTCAGCAGTGGCCAAGTCCGCACACTGGCGCGCAACCAATCGGTCCAGGTCCACCTGCTGCAAATTCTGCTGCTCCCCCGCACGCAGGTAGTCCAGAACCTGGCCGATCATATCGTCCATCTGCGTAATGTTCTGCCGCAAGCGCTGGCGGTGTTCGTCATCTGGCAGGCGCTCCAGGCGCAGGCGCATACGGGTCAGCGGGGTGCGCAGGTCGTGAGACACGGCGGCCAGGAAGTAGGCCTTGTCGTTGACCATGGCAATCAGCCGCTGCTGCATGGCATTGAAGGCCTGGGCCGCCTGGCGCACTTCCTCCGGGCCATCCAGTGCCAGCGGTGGCTGTTCAAGGTTGCTGCCCAGGCCACGTGCGGCATCGGCCAGGCGCCGCAGTGGGCGCAGGCACAGGCGCACGGCAAGCAGGCATACCAGCAGTACCGCGACGATGCGCAGCGCATACACCCGCAGCAGGTAATCGCTGATCAGCACCCAGGCTGACTCGCCGCTCCAGCCCTGCAACTCCTGGCCATCGATGGTTAGCCAGTGGCCATCGGCCAACGGCACCGCGAACTGGATATGCGCTTGCGCCGTGCGCAGGCCGAACAGGCTGCGCCAGACAATCGGCTGGCCGAGTTCGTCGGTCAGTTGCACCTTCATCAGGCGCAGGTCCTGGGCATGCCCCAGTTCGTACTTGAGGGCCTGCTGCAGCAACAGCTCGATGCGCCTGCGCCCGCGACGCTCGTCATGCTCCGCCGTGGGCAGGTGCTCGGCGCAGCGCAGCTGGTAATGGGCTGGCGCCTGCAACGTGCCACCGTGGCAGTCGGCCTGGGCAATCAGCGGTGCACTGCGTGCAGCGATCAGCCGCACCGGGGCTTCGAGCACCTGGGCAAAGCGCACATCGAACCAGATGCTGCTCGACATCAACTGGATCAACAACGTGCCGCTGACCATGATCAGCAGCAACTGGCCAAACAAGGTGCGCGGCCACAGACGGCGAAGCCAGCGCATGTCAGGCGTCGGCCGCGAGGTTGGCGATACTCAGCAGATAGCCTTCGTTGCGGATCGTGAGAATTTGCGCGGCCCCCGCCGGTGCACGGCGCAGTTGCTGGCGCAGGCGGCTGACGCACATGTCCACCGAACGGTCGTCGGGCAGGTGGTCGCGGCCAAACGCGCTACGCGTCAGCTGGTCGCGGGACACCACGCGGTTGTTGGCATCCAGCAATTCGCGCAGCACGCGGTAGTCGGAGCGGGGCAGGGTCAGCGTCTCGCCATCGGGGCGGGTGAGCAGACGCTTGACGTGTTCAAGGCGAAAGCCTGCGAACTGCTGGGCATCCACCACGGCGGGCTCTTCGGCGGGGGTGTCCAGACGTTGCGGGCGACGCAGCACGGCCTTGATCCGGGCGATCAGCTCGCGTGGTTCGAAAGGCTTGGCCAGGTAGTCGTCGGCACCCACTTCCAGGCCGATGATGCGGTCCAGCGTGCTGCCCTTGGCCGACAGCATGATCACGGCCAGCCCCGGCGTCGCTTGCAACTGGCGGCACAGGCTAAGGCCATCTTCACCCGGCAGCATGAGGTCGAGCACCACCAGGTCCACCTTGTGCCGGGCCAGTTGTTCGCGCATCTGTTCACCGTCGGCTGCGGCTAGCACGTTGTAGCCGGCATCGGTCAGGTAGTCACAAAGAAGTTCGCGGATCTCGTCGTCATCGTCGACAACCAGCAAGGTCGTGCTCATGCGGAAAAAACCTGTTCGGTGAGGGCCGGTGGCGCTCGTTACGTTCAATTACATCCCCGTACATGTCGGGTCTGGAGCCGGGAGGGCCGATCCCTAGAATCCTAACAAAAAATCATCTGCAAATACGAAGCCTTCCCAAATGAATCCCAAGAGCATCCCGCAACTGTTCACCCCCATCAGCCAAGGCGGCCCTCGCCTCAACCCGCTGGCCTTGTTCGTGGCCATCGCCATCAGTGGCGGGGCCGTTGCTGCCGACGGCAAACCTCTGGAGCTGGACGCCACGCAGATCGAAGACAGCGCGCTGCTGCCCGCCGATGATGCCGGCCAGTTGGGTTACACGGTCGAGAGCACCCGCAGCTCTACCGGCCTGGCGCTGACGCCACGGCAAACGCCGCAATCGGTCACCACCATCACCCGTCAGCAGATGGATGACCGTGACATCCACACCATCGAGCAGGCGCTGGAAACCACGCCGGGCGTCACGGCCAACAAGTCCGAGGTGGGCGGGCGTACCGACTATCGGGCCCGTGGCTACTCGATCAGCAACTGGAAGGTCGATGGCCTGCAGACCCAGGGCGGCTCCGATTTCAGTGGCAGCGGCAATGCGTTGAACATGGACCTGTACGAACGCATCGACATCGTGCGCGGCGCCAACGGCCTGCTCGGTGGCACTGGCGACCCTTCGGCCACCGTCAACCTGATCCGCAAGGCACCGACCAAAACCTTCGGCGGCAGCGCCTACGCCACTTATGGCAGCTGGGACAAACGTCGCCTGGGTGCTGACCTGAATCTGCCGCTGTCCGAAGATGGCCGCCTGCGTTCGCGCTTCGTGATGACCCAGCAGGACGCCAACTCGTTCCGCGACAACCAGTCCGAACGCTCCCGCGCCGCGCTGGCCAATTTCGAGTTCGACCTGGACGACGCCACCACCCTGGGCGCCGGTTACCAGTATGAGTACAACAAGGTCGTGGGTGGCGGCTGGGGCGCGAACATCCCCATCTGGTACCGCGACGGCAGCAAGACCGACTTGCCGCGCAGCACCAACGTAGTGCCCAGCTGGAGCTTTGGCGAGTACACCACGCGTACTGCGTTTGGCTCGCTGGAGCATCGCTTCGACAACGACTGGACCCTGGACCTGAAAGCCGCCCAAGCCACCACCGAAGCCCTGAACCATCGCGGCCTTGCCAAGGTGAACTCGGCTGGGCGCGGCACCTATGGCGGTTACTGGGACCAGGATGGCAGCGGCGCCGTGTTGAACGGTTTGCACAGCTCCAGCGACACCACCCAGCAGTCCGCGCAGATCGACCTGTCCGGCCCGTTCCAGCTGTTTGGCCGCACCCACCAGGCCATGGTCGGCTACAACGACAGCCGCACCGTCGGCTGGTCGCCTCAGTACACCTGCACCATGGTCGGCGACGGCATGACCAGCGCGCCTGCACTGGGTTGCCAGTTCCGCGCCAACAACGGCTTCCCGGTGACCGACTGGCACAATGGCGTGGATGACGATTACGACCTCATCGCCTCGCGCACCGGCCTTCACAGCAAGACCACCACTCGCCTGCAGGGCATGTACGCCGCCACCCGCCTGAGCATCACCGACCCGCTATCGGTAATCGTGGGCGTGCGCACCAGCAACTATTCCTCGGTCACCCGCAGCGTGGCTGGCGAGCGCAGCAGCCAGGAAGAAAACGGCATCGTCACCCCCTACCTGGGCGCGGTGTATGACCTCAACGACAACTACTCGGTGTATGCCAGCTACACCGATATCTTCACGCCGCAAACGTCTGAAACCAGCAGCGGCAGCAAGGTCGAGCCGATTCGTGGGCAAAGCTACGAGACAGGTATCAAGGGTGAGTGGTTCGATGGCCGCCTGAACGCCTCGGCGGCGTACTTCCGCACCAAGCAGGAAAACAAGGCCGTGTTGGACGGCGACCTGACCACCCCGACTGGCGGCAGCGCCTACAAGGCCGGCTCCGGGCAGGAAACCGACGGTATCGACCTGGAAGTCGCAGGCGCCCTGACCCCCAACTGGAACGTCTACGCCGGTTACACCTACCTGCACTTCCGCCGCGTCGACAGCGACGGCCGCAGCGACCCGTCGCACCTGTTCAAGGCCTCCACCACCTACCGCCTGAGCGGCCCGCTCGACCGCCTGACCCTGGGCGCCGGCGTGACTGCGCAGACCAACATCCGCGCCATTTCCAGCCCGGCCGGCCAGCCCACGAACGGTGTGAGCAATGGGGCCACTGACGTGAACTGGTCCGGTTATGCCATCTGGAATGCCATGGCCAAGTACCAACTGACCGACGACACCAGCGTCAGCCTCAACGCCAACAACCTGTTCGACAAGCACTACTACACCCAGTACGGGTTCTATGCCGGGGCCATCTACGGCGACCCGCGCAACCTGTCGGTGACGGTAAGCACCGCGTTCTGACCAACCGTTCCCACAGGTCTGCGCGCGGTCCCTGTGGGAGCGGGCTTGTCCCGCGAACACGGGCGAAGCCCGTGCCATCCACCACGTGCCTGCAACCGCAGCGCCAGCTTCGCGGGCACGCCCGCTTGTATGGTTAGACTCGAAGGGGTGGTGGGACTAAATGCCCGATGTAAGCGCGTGACATCAGAAGTCCGCCGCGTTGCTGCGCGGCAGCTTTACGCGCTTGGTCGTGTTGGTTTCTAAAGAGTTGAGATCAAGCGCAGGGTCATCGATCAACGCCTGGAAAACCCGGTCAGAGATTCCAACAGTGAACAGCGCGAGCATGAAATCGCGCAACGAAACACCGTCAGCCTTACCCTTCTCGAGGTGACGAACAGTTCGGAGAGAAATTCCAGCCAGGTCCGCAAGGTCTGCCTGACGCATTCTCGTGCGCAGACGCGCCTCCTTCATCAGAAGGCCTATTCGGTGAGCCTTTTACTCCGTCCCCCCGCTGCTTGCGCTGGGTAATTGCGAGTGATTATCATATTCCGCTCACAAGAACGCAGACAGGCCACTCGCCTATGGGACCCCCAAGCTCCTTCGACCTGGATGTCGAGCGCCTCTACACGCAGCATCACAGCTGGTTGAAGCGCTGGCTGATGAAGCGTCTGGGGGAGGCTGCGGATGCTGATGATCTGGCCCAGGACACCTTCGTGCGTATCATGCGCGCGCGCCGCCCGCTCGACGATGTGCAGCGCCCCTTGGCGTACCTGGCCACCATCGCCAACAGCTTGTTGATCAACCGTTGGCGGCGCCTGGCGGTAGAGCGTGCCTATACCGAGGCATTGGCGGCGCAACCGGAGCAATACGAGATCTCCGCCGAAGAGCGCCACTTGCTGATCGAAACCCTCACACAGCTCGATGAGCTGCTGCACGGACTGTCGCCGCGAGTGCGGGAGATTTTTCTGCTGTCGCAGCTCGATGGGCTGACCTACAAGCAGATCGCCGCGCAGCTGGCGCTGAGTGTCGACCAGGTTCAGAGGGCTATGCTCAAGGCCTTCGATCGCTGCTATGCCAGTCAGTTCGAGTGACCGCCATGTACCAGGCCCAGCCGATTTCCGCCAGCGTGCGCCAGCAGGCCATCGCCTGGTATTCGTTGACCCAGTCCGGCGATATCACCGCCGAGCAAATCCGGGAGCTTGAACGCTGGCGTCAGGCCGACAGCGAGCACGAACTTGCGTGGCAGCGCATGGTGGGTTTGCCGGCGCTGCTGCGCAACAACGCTGGCGTGCTACGCGACCCGGTCGCCCGGTCTGCGCTACAACAGGCCCGCTATGTCAACGGTGACCGTCGCCAGGTATTGAAAATGTTGATGGGTGCCAGCTTGCTGGGGGCCATCGCCTGGCAGAACAGAGAAAGCCAATGGCTGCAGGGCGGTTTGGCAGACCTCAGCACCGAGACCGGAGAGCGCCGCCGTCAGGTGTTGGACGATGGCACCGAACTGTGGCTGAACACCGCCACGGCGGTGGATATCGATTTCAATGCCAACGAGCGGCGCATTTTGTTGCGGTATGGCGAAATCAACGTGCTCACCGGCCACGACCCCTTCGGCCGACCGCTGCTGGTGCAAACCGACGATGCGCTGATGCGGCCGCTCGGCACCCGCTTCACAGTACGTTGCGGGGATGGTTGTCCGGGTACGCTGCTGTCGGTCAGCAGCGGGCGCGTGGCTGCCACCCTGCGACATGGCCGGGGTCAGCGCGTCATCGACAGCGGCCAGCGCGCAAGGCTCGATAGCGAGGGGATCGTCGTCAGTCAACCGGCGGTGCAGGACGATGCCTGGATCGACGGCTTCGTGATTGCCCAGGCCACACGCCTGGACGAACTGATCGACCAGCTCGGCCGCTACCGCCCGGGCATCTTGCGTTGCGACCCGCGCGTGGCCGGCTTGCGGGTGACGGGGTCCTACCCGCTGGATGACAACGAGCGCATCCTCGCACTGCTGGAAAGCAGCCTGCCAGTGAGCATTCAACGGCGAACCCGCTACTGGGTGACGGTGGTACCGAGAGCTGGCGCCTGAAAAATATTTTCACCCTCTGCGCAGTTTTTTCGTTCTCGATTGGCTTCAGGGCATACCCCGCCAATACCGCGGTTCCTCTGACCCTTTCGGACGTTCCACATGACGCATCGAATCACCCCGCTGGCCCGCGCCATCCACCTGGCCTTCGCCACTGGCCTGACCCTGTGCAGCCTGTCTGGTAGCAATGCCGCACTGGCCCAGCCGGCGGCCAGTAGCATCATTCGTTTCGACATTGATGCGGCCCCGCTCGACCTGGCACTCAGCCAGTTTGGTCGCCAGGCTGGTATCCCTTTGTCGATCGATGCCAGCCTCACGGCCGGCAAGACCAGTCCTGGGGTCAAGGGCAGTTTCAACGTGGAGCAGGGCTTTGCCAGGTTGCTGGCTGGCACCGGTCTGAACGTATTCAGGACCGACAGCGGCAACTACCTGCTGATGCAGGCCGCTGAGCCGAGCGGGGCGTTGGAGCTGGGGGTGACGTCGATCAATTCGCGGTCATTAGGTGCAACCACAGAAGGCACAGGCTCGTACACCACAGGGCTAAGCAGCACCGCTACCAAGATGAACCTGTCGATACGTGAAACGCCGCAGTCGGTGAGCGTGATCACTCGCCAGCGCATGGATGACCAGGGGCTCAATGACATTACCGAAGTGCTGCAGCAGACGCCTGGGCTGTCGGTGCAGAGCCTGGGGAGCGAACGCTTCAACATCTATTCACGTGGGTACTCGGTAGATAATTACCAATTCGATGGCATTCCGACGACGCTGGATATCGCAACGCAAATGTCGGCGCAAAGCCTTGCGGACATGGCCATCTACGACCGTGTCGAAGTGCTGCGCGGTGCGACTGGCCTGATGACCGGCGCGGGAGACCCTTCGGCCACCATCAATCTGGTGCGCAAACGCCCTACTGAGCAATTCAAAGGCCACATCACCGCTGGCGTGGGCTCTTGGGACAAGTATCGCACCGAAGTCGACCTGTCCGGCCCGCTGACCCCAGCCGGTAACGTGCGTGGCCGCATGGTCGCGGCGTACCAGCAGAACAATAGTTTCGTTGACCACTATTCACAGGAAAAGCAGATTTTCTATGGTGTCCTCGAAGCCGACCTGACCGATACCACCCTGCTTACCGCCGGCGCCGACTACCAGAAGAATAACCCGCAAGGCTCTTCCTCCGTGGCCTTCCCACTGTTCTACAGCAATGGCAAACAGACCGATTTCTCTCGCTCGACCAACAGTGCCGCACGCTGGAGCCACAACCCGCAAGATGCCCTCAATACCTTCGCGAGCATCGAGCAGAAGCTGGCTCATGACTGGAGCTTGAAGGCTTCCGTGAACCGCATGTACATCAAGCGTGACGACTACAAGCTGGCCACCGCCAGCTGGGGCTTCCCTGACGAGAACACGGGCGCTGGCGTGCGTCTGTACGGTGGCGCGGGCAGCACCTGGCAGAAACAGACCGGCGTAGACCTGCAGGCACAAGGCCCCTTCCAGCTCTTCGGCCGCCAGCACGAGCTGATCGTTGGCTACAACTATTCGCGTTACGAGAATCGCCATACGCCCACCCGTGGTACCGGCATCGAAGGGACCTTCGTCAATTTCTACGACTGGGACAACTACACCAACCAACCTGTCATGGGTGGCGGCAAGCTCTACGATGGCGACACCGTCATTCACCAGAGTGGCACCTACATTGCCACTCGGCTGCGCCCGACCGAAAACTTGTCGGTGATCCTCGGTGCGCGCGTCAACAAGTACAACTACGACTACGACCTGACCTATCCGGCGACGCCACGCAGCAATCGCACGACGGATTACAAGGAAAACGGCGTGGTTACACCCTATGCAGGCGTGGTTTACGACCTCAACGACGTGCACTCGGTTTATGCCAGTTGGACCAGCATTTTCAAACCACAGAGCGTGCGTGACGCCGATGGCTCGACCCTTGAACCGCGTGAAGGTGACAACTACGAGATAGGTTTGAAGAGCGAATTCTTTGGTGGCCTGTTGAACACCAGTATCGCGGCGTACGAGATCAAGCAAGACAACCTTGCTGTACTCGACGAAGGCAAGACCGTCAACAACGATGGCTCTACCGCCGCCTACAAGGCAGTAAGCGGGGCGACTACCCGTGGCTTTGAAGTCGAAGCCAATGGCGAGCTGATGCCTGGCTGGAATGTTTCCGCCAGCTACAACCATGGCATCACCAAGGATCGCGACGGCGAGCGCTTGAACACCGAAGCCCCTGCCAACATGGTGAAGCTGTGGAGCACCTACCGGCTGCCGGGCGATTTCGATCGGCTGACCGTTGGCGGTGGCGCGAACTGGCAAAGCGGCACCCACATAACCGTTACGCCGAGCACGGCGATGGGCACGGTCAAGGCCAAGCAATCGCAGTTTACCGTGGTCAACCTCATGGCCCGCTATCAGCTCACCGACCAGCTTTCCACCACGCTCAACGTGAACAACCTGTTTGACAAGAAGTACATCAGTGCGTTGGACACCACGTTCTACAGCGGGTACTACGGTGAACCGCGCAATGTGATGTTGAACACGCGATACGACTTCTGAAATTAGCCACCGTGCATTGGCTTTGGGTCGAGAGCGCTCACTGGCGAATGGCGGGTATAGACCGAGGCTTTGTGAAAACCCTCCGAGCAATCGAGCTGTTCAAAACATCCTAAAAATCGCGCGTCTACGCGAAAGCTGGGTTAGTTGAGCAGCCAAGCTTTTCGGCAAAGTCTTACGTCGTATTCAGTATGACCATGACCCTGGGCGGCCGATCACGTCGCTGACGGAGTCGGTAGGGGCGGGTGCGATTGAGCTCATCATCAACGGCAGCCCTGCATTCCGATGTGTGTATGTGGCCAAATTTGCAGACATGGTCGTCGTGTTGCATTCGTTCGTAAAAACGACCAACAGGTCCGACCGGCACGCGATGCAGGTCGCCGAACAGCGGATGAGGGAGTTGAAGCAAGAACTGAGAAAAATGGGATACAGGGTTTAGCTGCCAGGCGTTTGGGTGATCACGATCTGGGGCGGTGAACCGGCATCGTTCGAGGGCAGGGTCAGGCTGGTGCGAAAGCCGAGCTTGTCCAGCATGTCCATCATGGCGTCCAAGGTGAATTTCTCGATCTTGCCATTTGCAAGTTCGGATATGCGGGATTGGGTTACGTTCAGCTTGGCTGCGGCATCATGCTGTTTGAGGCCCATTTTTTTGATGCAGTCAGTGATGAAAATGGACAAGTCCATTTTCAAGGCCATTTTGCTGGCGGTATCTGCGTCGTGGGTGGCGTGGAAAGGGCTTTCGTGGAATTGAAGCGCCATTGGCTTGCCTCAGTGAAAATATCTAAAATTTGCGATAAATCGTAGCGAGGAGAGGTTGGCGAGTCAAAGCGTTTCTGTTGAAGGGTGTGCCTGCTTTGGAACTGTGCTGTTGATCAGAGAATTGCATCAGCCTAGGGTGGGTGGGTCTGCTGCGCAGCCCATCGCAGGCAAGCCAGCTCCCACACTGATCGTGGTGGCTTCAGTGGATTTGTAAGAACAAGACGCTGGCAGGGGCAAGAGTGGAGGGCGGTACTGCGGGGGTTGAAAACAAAAAAGGCCCACCTTTCGGTGAGCCTTTCTTGATACTGCGTATGGTGCGGCACCAGGAATCGAATCGTGCGGCAATCAATTGATTTGCATGAACATTTAATTTTCATAGTGGTCGACTACCTCATAAAGTATCCTAGGTTAAAGAATTGGAACTATGATGTCTTTGCGATCAGTACGCCATGAAATAAATTCTATTGGGAAAACTTTTGCCCAAGCTAAGTGATGGTTAATAAGCTTCTAGTTTTTAGGAAAATCTTTTTATGAGTCAAGTTTAGAAGTTGGGGTGGCCACTACGTCATTGGCTACCCCTATATGCCATGATTACAATAAAATATTAAAGCTTTCGATGATTTCTGTAAATCGTTTGACATCTTCCTTGTTAAGGATCTTGCTAGTGGGTTTGCTGCTGTAATCAATTGCGTTTACGCTTTCAAATGTTGAGTAAACATTGTGCTCGTATTCTTGCTGTTTTAAGGTCGAGCTCAAAATTTTTTGACCGCCTAACTCATTGAGTCTAGTAATTGCGTAGCGCTCTTTGGCAGTAGAAAGTTCTCCGTCACGGAATGCATCAATGATAATAGGGAAGGGGTGGTCAAGTAGTTCCTTTAAACAAACTATTTTTGAAAAATAAAACTCTTGGCCCTCGCTGCCCGAGTAAACCATACCTTTTTTGGAAAAAATACCGTCAAATATTAATGTCCCTTCTGGATCCATTTCTTGATAAATGCTTTGCATTTTCTGGACTAGATCTTCGGTCAGAGATATTTTTTTAGCGGAAGATTTGATGTCTTTTTCGGACGAAGCATCTAAAATAGCTTGATTGGATATTAGGTCGGAGTTTAATTGAGATAATCGTTTTCCGATTTGTGCGTCCGCTAGTATTTCTTCATGCTTCAGCATTATCGTTTTTATGTCTTTCGGTAAAACTTCGAGTTCGCGTGTCATGACCAGTTGGTCGTTATTTATTTCGCGAGTTAGCTCCATGATGATCTCATCTTTTAATGAGATTTCACTTTTGATTGTGGTGATTACTTCGTTCCTGATGTCTTGATTGCTAACTTCAAATGCAAAATCTCGGTTCCCGTAAATGACTTTCTTGCTGCCACAATCACCGCAGGCCACTCGCCCAATTTCAAGCTCTCTGTTGAGAGAGTTTAGCTCGGATATTAGAGACTCAAGCCTTACTTTGAATGAGGTTTCCTTGTTTCGTTTTTTTTGATTTTCTGTGATACGGTCATTTATTATTGCCACTCTTCTTTTGGTTTCTTCATATACAGCCCTGTCGGTGTTTGAGTTAGCAATCTTTGAAACTTGTGGTGTTCTTTTGGCTAGCTTCTGTAGTTTAGAAAGATCTTTTATTTCTTCCTTAATGTCACTTATTTCTTTTTTTACAAAATTAAGGTGTTCGGCAGGCGCAGGAGTTAAATTTTCGTCAAATAGGGCGTACAGCATTGCTATGAAGTCGCCTTTATTGAAATACCCGCCCCCGATTACGTTGGAGGTGTCTCTGTTATCTTGAGGGAGGAAAAATAGCTGGAAAAACAGTGCCAAATCGGTTGTCTTTAAAATTCCATCTTTATTGATCTTTGGTAGGGCATAGATGTTTTCATTAAAGAATCGCTTCAGTTCGGCTACTGAGTCAAGAAGGTGCGTTTCAGAGCCTGATTTTACTAAGAAAGAGTTCCTCTTTCTAAGGAATAGAAACTCTTTTTCGTTAAAAATGAATTTGCTGTAGAAGTAGTAATCCTGATAAGTGAATCCACTGGGAAATATTGGGTCATTACCAATGGAATACATGAGGCCTTGAATGGTTAAAGTCTTGCCTTTGTTGTTGTCATCGCTAAATATTATATTGGTTCCACTGCTATATCGATTTTCAACGAAAGCCTCGTCGCGATTTCCAAATCCTGACTCAGTGAAGTGCATTTTCAAGGCCGTCCATTACGATTGAAATGAAAAATATGCCTGGCATTCCATAAAGGCTACTGTTTTCAAAGCCCTTAATTTGCTGGGCTTCTTCGTATATTTCTCTTGACGAAAAGTTAGGGTTTTTACTGATATTTAAAAGTGCGCTTTCAAGGAAGTCCCAAAAGATCACTCTCTTGTTCTTGTCAAAAAAAGCTTTGGCTATTTGCTGGTTGCAAACGAATACCAGTTCAGTAACGGAATCTTTGGAAAGTCCGGAAATTTCCGGAAGAAAATTTAATGGCATAAGTTTGAACTTGAATACGTCGTGTCCTACTATCCTGTTTATAATTAGTTTTGATAGGTCTAGGGAGTTTATGTGACGTTCAAATGCTAATGCTTCTGCAATCTTGGTTATTTTCGAGTGATGTATGGAAGAAAGTTTCTTTAATGTTTGTTGTTCCTTTATTTCTCTAAATATAGTGTTATAGAACTCATCCTTCTTAATGTTTGAGCTTTTGAAAGGTGTTATATTTTTTATGTAATCCTTGTTTGATGATTTGTCAGCGATGAAGCGAATTTTCTGAAGAAATTTATCAAGCTCTAATTCTTGGCTTGTATTTAACGCGGATAGCTCTCTACGTTTTAACCATTCTTTTTTAAGTCCTGACCTTATTTTGTCCTGTATAGGTTCCAAGTTGTCAATTCCGAACTCAGTCAGTTCAGTGCGAACTAAGTATTCGGGCTTTGGCTCAGGCATGAATAGAGCAAACTTACAGAAATTTAGGTTCGATAAGCTATTCAATAGTAGTGTAATTAATGAGCGCCCGATCTGAGAGGGGGACATGTTGGCCACCCCTTTTGATTGTATGTCCCATAGGGCACTGCTGTTTTTGTCTGTCCCAGTAACATCATTGAAGCAGTCTATGAATGCCAGTGATATTTTTTTCTTATCTTTGTCGATGCCTATTAGATAGAGTAAAGCCTTTGTTTCAAACTCGGAGGCTTTTTCTGCAGTCTTTTCCGTATACTCAAAAACATATTCCATGTGAGATTACCAAGTAATTTGGGGCTATTCACATTTTGAAAGGTGTTGTGCCGATTAAGTTTTAAGTTTTTTCGATTTGCGAGGTTAGGCCTCGCTTGCATTAAGTTCCGCATCCAAATCAGCTAGCTCTAACAGGTATCGTTCCTCTTGGAAAGCTCTCCAAAGTAAAAAACCTTTGTCTACGATCTTTAATCTAGAGCGGTTTTTGTCAAATTCGATAACTATTGGTCGAATATTTTTTTCTTGCTGCAAAGCAACCGCTCGATCAAGTGCGCCTATTAGCTTAAGTATTGAAACTTGTTTTCTGATTGGGTGTCTTTCAGATATCATTCGTCGCATAGCTTGTGCAGCTAAACCATTTTCAAAATGTTTTTCGTCAAGAGTTATCAGTGGATATAGTATCCATTTGTAGAGCTCAAGCTCAGTAGGCGCAAAACCAACACTAAATTCCATGAGGAATTTAGTGTATCTGCCAGTCTGCATTTGTAGAATTCGTTTAATTTCTTCATATATATTTAAGTTGTGAGCCACGTCGACCAATGTGTCTTGCGTACTATGGACGCCTTGGAGTTCGCAAGCCTTCATACAAATTTGCTGAACGAGGAAAACATTTCCTTTGCAATATTTTTTGACGCCTTCTTTAAAAGCAGGTGAGAATGCGATGTTTAGCAATTTCTCACTGCTCGAGAAGAGTTCGTCGATGTCTGCATCCTGCCAGAGGTCGGCGTTAACTGAGATGATGCGTCCTACTAGGTCATTATTGTGAGCCGTCAGTCTGTCATCCTCCAGCCATACGCCGACGATGATAAAGCAATATTTGCTCAACTCATGGTAGGCTTTTAATGCTTGAGAGAAGTCAGCTTGAATGCTCTCGTTAAGGTAATGAAATTCTTCGATTACTATAAATTTATTGAAGCCAACTTCTTCGAGTGCTCTCAATATGTCGTTAACACTTGACAGATCCAATTCCAAGTGTTTTTTGTTGACTTGTTTTACTGTCTCTGCGGAAAGCTCGGTGTCGCCGAGACCGATCGTCAGGTTTATTTTAGATTTTCCACTGGAGGTCAAACTTTCTGAAGCACATGTCTGATAACCGACTGCTTTTAAGATGGCTTCATGTATGTCAGCAATCCCCCAAGACCTGGAACAGGTGACAGTAATATAATCATTGCCGTCCAAGTTTTTCTTTCTGAGCGAAGTTTTGCCCTGCTTAGAACCACCATGAACTATTACATGGGTGCCTTTGGAAAGTGCGGAGATAAAATTTTCATCTACATGCGGTCTCCAAACGTAGTTCCTTGGCAAGTCTCGCGCCGTGCCGAATACTGCATCTACGGAGATTTTTGACATTTATTTCGATCATCCTTGACGAGTGTTTTAGCTTATCATTCCGAGTAGACTAGTTAGTCCAGCACCGACAACACTTGCGACTGTACCGTTATCAAATAGTTTGCGCAGTGCACCCTTAGCTTCTTCATCATTGGATTTTGCAACGGCTTCGACCAGTTGCTGCAAACTAATATTTACAGTTTGATTGTTGTTATTGCCAACTTGAACCTGCTGACCGTTTAAATTTCCAATATTAATCACGCTGGCAGCCTCTTTTGGTAAGTGTTCGATAGCTGTTAAGTTTTCAATTTTGAGTTTCGCTAGGTTTGGGTGCGGTGTGCCAATATTCATGGTTCCACCTTGAGCGAAAGACACATCAATTACTTTCAGTCTTATTTCTCGACTTCCAATTCTTTGAGTAATTATATCGCCAATGCCGACATCTAAATCAACGCTGTAGGGAATTAGTAGCGTGTTATTTGCTATATTCCTGCTGCCTTTATGCTCGCCAGAACCAATAACTAATATGTCTGGATAAGCCATAGAATCAAAATCCATTTTTACACCATGATGAAATTTAGGCGAGGTATGGTACTATGATTTCAAATTGCCATCAAATTCATGGTGCCGGCTAGCGTCCTCTTGATTTGATACACGTGGTAATAGTGCTTCTGGGCCGCCAGCGCTATTCATGTTGAGCCCGCTGTGATGCCATCTGACGTCTATGCGCGTGCGGTCTCAGTCACCATCTCATAGATAGTGATTTTTTCGGTTATCAAGCTCCCTGCTCAGCCAAGTGTCAAAGTCGCACCACGTCATCCCGCCAAGAATGCTGAGTGTTATCAGGGATCAAGGCCCCTGCGACCTGTGGGGATGTCCTCTAACGCGGGACTGGCGGCTCCTTACGTCCGGGAGCAAGGGCATCTCATGATCTGGCCTCCTGAGCACCGTTACCGGTGGGCGGGTGGAGGCTGCATTGGCTGACGAGACCGGTGCCGCGAGATCCTGAGCAGGGTGAACGCAGCAATGCGATGACCGGGGCATGCCTGACTGTCAGTCAGGTGCAGTCCATTCCTTGGCCTGCGGCACCATCATCTACATCGCTGTTGCTGGTGACATCGGCGTTTGTCACGCCGATTGTCACGAGTGAAGTTGCCGCAAAGCCAAATGCGATGAGGGCTGCAGCAGTGTTAGACGCGCCCGTCTCTTTCCAGGAGAAAGAGACGGGCGCAGGTTGGCGCACGCGAAATGGCCAAGCGGATAAGTTGCTGCTGAGCAGATGGGTAGGGTGGTTGCCGCAGGGGCAACGATATTGAGGTGGCATCCATCACATGGGTAGTGACCGTACGAGCTGCCGGATGCGAATCGTACTTGGGCTGAACCACCGCGGGAGCGGCGTGACCTTTAAGGTTCGGGTCACCTGGGGTGCTGTCATCGACAGCGCTTGCAACTCCCGGTCTACGCCTGTGGACAATATTCGTCAAGCAAAGCGATTTCAAAGATTTAGCGCCTGTGGATAAAATTATCCCCCGGTGGACATCAGTGGTTTTCCACAGACGTACTCTGTGCCAGCGGTTTTTTCTAAGGTATGGTCCTTTCAAACGGGGCGGCTTTGCAGCCCCGTTTGAAAGGACCCGCGCGGAGGAGCTTCATGCGGTGCTGTGGGTAACTTCACAGCGAGTTGAGGTGGTGGTGCGGCTGGCTACTCGGTTCCCTTGGCACTGCGAAGGCGCGTGACGTTCTGGCCCGTCTGCTTGGCAAACTCATGCGGCGTCACATGGTCCTCGCGGTTCGCCTCCAGAAACCGGCTCCACCAGGTCATGATCATCCGGCGCTCTTCGAGGAACTCAGCCTTGTGGGTATAGGCGGCGCGCACGTTGTTGCGTTCCTTGTGGCTCATCTGCCGCTCGATAGCCGTCTCAGACCACAGTCCGGACTCGACCAGCGCACTGCACGCCATGGCTCGGAACCCGTGGCCGCAGATATCCACCTTGGTGTCGTAGCCCATCGTCCTGAGCGCGGCATTCACTGTGTTCTCGGACATCGGCTTCCAAGGTTTGGCATCCCCCGCGAACACCAGGTCGAACTTGCCGGTGATCGCGTGAATCTGCTCAAGCAAGGCCACTGCCTGCGGTGATAAGGGTACAACGTGAATGTCCCCGGCCATCTTCGTACCCCTTGTGGAAAACGGCACGCCGTCCAGCGCCGGGCGGGTGTCGGGGATTTCCCAGATTCCGCGCTTGAGGTCGAATTCGTTCCAACGGGCGAAGCGCAGTTCACTGGAACGTACGAACACGTGCAGCGATAGCATCACCGTGAGGCGCGTGAGCGGGCGACCTCTGTAGTCCTCGATGCATGCCAATAGCTCTGGCAGCCGTGATAAGGGTAGTGCGGGTCGATGTGTAACCCGTGGTGCTCTGATTGATCCATCGAGGTCGTGGGCTGGGTTCGTCGTGATCAGCCGCAGCCGTTTGGCTTCGCGCATGATGCTTTGTAGGTAGTTCTTGATCCTGAGCGCCACGTCGATGGTGCCGCGCTTCGTCACGGCTTCCAGTGGCTGCATGAGGTCATGGGTGTCCAACTCAACGATTGCTCTGGCACCGATTAAGGGGAATACGTGAGTCTTCAACCGGCTGAGCACAGTCTTGGCGTGGCCGGGCGCCCACTTCGGCACCATGCTCGCGTGCCAGTCGAGCGCAACGCTTTCGAAGGTGCGGCCGTTGATCACGGCTTGGGTCTTGGTTTGTTGCTTGTACTGGATGGGATCTATGCCGTTGGCGAGCTGCTGCTTGATCTCGAAGCGCTTGCGGCGTGCGTCGCCCAGCCCGACCACCGGATAGCTGCCTAGAGCGGTCAGGCCTTCTCGGCCATCGGGTTTAACGTACCTGAGCCGCCAGCCTTTGCGGCCGTTGGGTTGCACAAGTAGATAAAGACCGTCACCGTCGAAGAGCTTGTACTCGCGCTCTCTGGGCTTTGCCGTGCGACAGGCGGTGTCTGTAAGCGGGGCAGTGGTGCGGGCCATAAGGGTAGTCTCCGATATCGAAACGGACCTCTATCCTTAAAACTACCCTTATTAGCGCTGGCTACCCTCGGAATCCGACGGAACGCCAAAACGAAAAAACCCGCCAGAAGGCGGGTTTTTCGGGGGTTCCAGAGATTTTGAAAGCTTTCTATGGAACCTTGAATGGTGCCGGCACCAGGAATCGAACCCGGGACCTACTGATTACAAGTCAGTTGCTCTACCATCTGAGCTATACCGGCAATGGGGCGTCATTATAACGATCGTTTGGCGCCTGTAAACCACTTCCTTGCGAATGTTCGCAAAAGACCTAAGTCACCGGCCCAAAAGGAGAATTTTCCTACCAGCCGCGGTGGATGGTATTGACGCTTGGCTCGCTTTTACCCGGGTTGAAGAACAGCTTGTCGTTGTCGCAGCCGCGCTTGCGGCAGGGGCTTTCGGTGCGCAGGGGCAGGCCGTTGTCGCCGCCTAGTTGCATACCGGGGTGGTTCCAGCCCAGGTTGCTGTTGGGGTGGGGCGAGGTGCCGCCGGCGCAGCCGGTGAGGGCCAGGGCGAGGGTCAACAGGGCGAGGGGTTTGGCTCGGGTCACGATGGTCAGGTCCGTTGGTCCATTGTCGGTTCTGGCGCAACGCCAGAAGGCCGCGGGGCTGGCGGGCAGCGCGCGACGTCACTTTTTAATGATTTGGGGGGCGGATGATACACCGTTACGGTGGGTGAGCATTAGCCTTGTGTTGCCTGGTGTGGCCTCTTCGCGGGTGAACCCGCTCCCACAGGGGGCCGCGTAAGCGCGGCTATCTGTGTAAGGCAATTCTGAATCATGGGGCCGAGAGCTTCAGAGTTTGGATGCTTCGGAAGTATCCTACGCGCGCCGCCGAAGTATCGCTGTTGTCGGGGAAGTGGCTCACAGATACCGTTTTCGGGTCGCTCAGGCGACCGGGTGTGAGAGCCCGACTTTGAATAAGCGCTACCTGTCATGGTGGCCGTACGTGGGCAGACCTCGGTCTGGCCGGGCTTCCTTATTCACTCGGTTTCTCACCCCGCGTACGGCTGCCGCCCCAAATCCGTGAGAAAGATTTTTGGCAGCCTCCTTTCGTGAATGAGGATTTGCCATGAAACAAGATGAGCCAGTCACCACCGCAGGCGTTGAAACCTTCCTCGCAGCCGGTAACCCATCCCTAAATCTGCTTCGCGTTCAACCCGGCGTCCCGGTGGATGCTGCCTACGAGCATGTCTCGATCCTGATGGGCTACATCAAGCACTTGGTGCGTGAGGGGGATATGGAGGATGACCATAAATTCCTGGGGGCTGCCGATTACCTGTGCGACATGGCCAAGGCGTTGATGAACGATATCGAGATCGCCAAGGGTAAGGCGCATTGAGACTGGGAGAGGGGCTGCTTTGCAGCCCTTTCGCGGCGCAAGGCCGCTCCCACAAATAACCGCGCCAACAGCGCTTGGCTAACCACAAGAAATGTTTATGCACAAGTGGCATCGGCGACTTGCGCGAAAGGCATGCCGCATCGCTACGCCGCTGGTCTTTGCGCAAACGCCTGTTTTTACTGGCCTGCAGCAGCAAGTGGGAATAAGCCAAGCGTTTGAAATAGCCCTTGGATCCAACAGGTAATCACAAGCTTGTTCACAGACTTATCCACAGGTTGTGCTGCGGCTAACGGTCACGTTCCGCGAGTATCAACAGGTTGCGCGGGGTCAGTGGGTAATCGCAAAACAGGCCTAGGCGTACGTCATAGCCTTGTTCTTCGAGGAACAGGGCGCGATCCAGCACCAGCCACAACTCCAGCGGCCGGCGGAATAGGTTGCGCACCCGCTCCAGGTTGCGGACCTCGGCCAGGCGTTGCCAGCCCGCAGCTTCCAGCATTGCCCAGTCCGGGTCGCCGCTCACTGGCAATTGCTTCAGTTCAGCCAAGTCGCGGCAGTATTGCTCGAAGGGCTTCTCCAGCCAGGCCACCGGCAGGGAAGGCGTCGGCATGTATTCATCGCTCTGGCGCTGCTGGCGTTGCAGCAGGTCGAAGCCCAGGCGCCGGGCCATCGAGGTGTCGCGCTGGCGCCGCACGCGGGCGCCGGCAGTGACGGTTTCGCTCAGGGGCAGGCCCAGATCGTCCAGCGACAGCTGCAGGCTGGACGCCTGCGCGGCTGTGGATAACGCCTGGTATTGCGGCGCGGCGATGCGGTTGTAGCAGCAGGGGGCTACGGCGAGTTGCCGGCAACCTTGCTGGCTGGCCAGTTGCATCAGGCGGACATGCAGGTCGCCACAGGCATGCAGGGCGACCACGCTTTTGTCACCCGCCAGGTGGCGGGCGCTGTCGCTGGCCATCACATCCTGATGTACGTGCTGTGCGGGCAAGTGGTGGTGTGCGCTCAGGGCCTGACCGGCACCGACCAGTTCGGCGTCGTACTCCAGGCAGGTCAGGTGTTGCCCGGGTTGCAGCAGGCGACGGCCGAGGTGGCCTTTGCCAGAGCACCAGTCCAGCCAGTGGTGGGGCGGCTCGCGGAAGGCCAGGTGGCTGGCGAAGGCTTCGATCTGCTGCCATTTGCGGCCGGGCACAGCGACGTCCAGGCGGTGGGCGGCAGGTGGCAGGTGGGTTTGCGGAAGGCTGCCGAGCGTGGCGAGCTGTCGGGCTTGCTCGGCCAGTTGCGGGAATGGGGCAGGCAAGCGGTCAGCGGCGCTGTCGGCTTCGGCGTCTGCCAGTGGACATTGGCGCAGGTGGGTGGCCAGCTCTGGGTGGGTGGCCTCCCAGGCCAGTTGCAGGGTGGTGAAGGGGCGCGGTTTCCACAGCGGTTGGTGCTCGATCAGGAACTGGTCGAGGGCCTTGAAGCGGGTGCTTAGGTGGTGGCTGTGGAGGTGGTTGGGCATGGGAAGAAGTGTGTTGGGTTTAAGGGCCTCTTCGCGGGTGAACCCGCTCCCACAGGATTAGCACAGGTTTCAAGGCCTGTGATTTACCTGTGGGAGCGGGTTTACCCGCGAAATGGCGAGTAAGGTCTCAGCGACCTTGGCAGGCATCTACGCGCAGCCAGCGCTCCAGCAGCTTGAAGCCCTGCACCAGCAAGAAGGAGATCACCAGGTAGAACACGCCTGCGGCAAAGAAGATTTCCACCGGCAGGTAGGTCCGGGCAATGATGGTACGGGCCATGCCGGTCAGTTCCAGCAGGGTCACGGTACTGGCCAGGGCACTGGCCTTGAGCATCAGGATCACTTCGTTGCTGTAGGCCGGCAGGCCGATGCGCGCAGCACGGGGCAGCATGATGTAGAACAGCGCCTTGCCACGCGACATGCCCAGCGCCCGCGCCGCTTCGATCTCACCTTTGGGGATCGACTGCAGTGCGCCGCGCAGGATCTCGGCAATGTATGCGGCCGTGTGCAGGGTCATGGTCAGCACCGTGCACCAGAACGGGTCGCGCAGGTACGGCCACAGCGAGCTGGAGCGCACCGCATCGAACTGCGCCAGGCCGTAATAGACCAGGAACAACTGCACCAGCAGCGGCGTGCCACGGAAGAAGAAGATGTAGCTGAACGGCACGGCGCGCACGTACCAGTGGCGCGAGGAGCGGGCGATGCCCAGCGGGATGGCCAGGATCAACCCGGCCACCACGGCAATGGCCACCAGCTCCAGGGTCAGCACCGCACCCTCGGCCAGGCGTGGCAGCCATTTGAAGATGACTTCCCAATTCATTGTTCAGCCCTCGCAAAGCCGCGAGCGGCGCGTTTTTCCATGAAGTACATGCCGGTCATGGCGATGACGGTCAGGCCCAGGTAGATGCAGGCCGCAACCATGTAGAAGGTGAACGGCTCTTTGGTCACGGTCACGCCGATTTGCGCGTGTCGCATGATTTCTTCCAGGCCGATCACCGACACCAGGGCGGTGTCCTTCATCAGGATCATGAACAGGTTGCCAAGGCCGGGCAGGGCGATGCGCCACATCTGCGGCAGGATGATCCGCGAGAGGATGCGGCCCTTGGACAGGCCCAGCGCCAGGCCAGCTTCACGGTGGCCCTTGGGGATCGCCAGGATGGCGCCACGGAACACTTCGGTGGCGTAGGCGCCAAAGCACAGGCCCAGGGCGATGACGCCTGCGGCGAAGGCGCTGAGTTCCAGGCCGGGCATGTTCAGGGCTTCGCCGAGGCTGTTCATCAGCCCGACGGTGCCGAAATAAATAAGCAGTACCCACAGCAGTTCGGGCACGCCGCGAACCAGGGTCGAGTAGAAGCCGCCAAGCCATTGCAGGGGCTTGAGCGGTGAGGTTTTGGCCAGGGCGCCGAGCAGGCCCAGCACCAGCCCCAGCAGCAAGGCGCAAAGCGCCAGTTTTACGGTCATCAGGGTGCCGGCCATCATGGCCGGACCGAATCCGTGCAGGTCGATATTCATGGGCAGGTCATTTTAGGGACTGGCGCGCCACTTGGGCGCGCCGGTCAGGGCGGGTCATTCGATACTGAACGGGAAGTACTTGTCGTTGATCTTCTTGTACGTGCCGTCGGCTTTGATTTCTGCCAGGGCTTTGTTCAGGTCGTCGCGCAGCTTGGTGTCACCTTTGCGCACGGCAATGCCGATCTTGTCGCTGTCCATCACTGGCTCGCCCTTGAACTCGAAGTTCGAGCCATCTTTGCTTTTCAGCCACTCGTACTGCACGTACTTGTCAGCCAGGATGCCGTCGATGCGGCCGGAGACCAGGTCCAGGTAGGCATTTTCCTGGGTGTCGTAAAGTTTGACGTCGACATCCGGGTAGTTGTCTTCAAGGTAGGTGCCGGCCAAGGTGGCGCGCTGGGTGCCGATGACCTTGCCTTTCAGCGACGCTTTGTCAGTCTTGAAATCGACGTTTTTCGGCGCGATGAACTGCAGCTTGTTGGAGTAGTACGGCTCGGTGAAGTCCACAGCCTGCTTGCGCTCGTCGGTGATCGACAGCGAAGACACCAGGAAGTCGAACTTCTTGGCGTTCAGGGCCGGGATGATGCCGTCCCAGTCGGAGGTAACGACCGAGCACTCGACTTTCATCTTGGCGCACAGGGCGTCGCCGATGTCTTTATCGAAGCCAACCACGTTACCGCTGGCATCCTTGTTGTTGAACGGTGGGTAGGCGGCTTCGATGCCCATGCGCAGTTTTTCTGCGGCCATGGCGTTTGCCGACATCACCAGCGTGGCAGCAGCTGCCAGGAGAAACTTCTTGTAGGTGTGCATGTATTGCTCCGTTAGCGGTGGCTTGACATGAATTGCTTGCAACGCGCCGAGGTCGGGTTCTCGAAGACCTGCTGCGGCGACCCCTGCTCTTCGACCAGCCCCTGGTGCAGGAAGACGACTTCACTGGACACATGGCGGGCAAAGCTCATCTCGTGCGTGACCAAAAGCATGGTACGGCCTTCTTCGGCCAATGCGCGGATAACGTTAAGCACTTCCTGGACCATTTCCGGATCGAGGGCCGAAGTGGGCTCGTCGAACAGAATGACTTTTGGTTTCATGGCCAGGGTACGGGCAATGGCGGCACGCTGTTGCTGGCCACCGGAAAGCTGGGCAGGGTAGCTGTGGCGTTTGTCGTAGATGCCAACCTTGTTCAGCAGCGCTTCGGCGGCTTCGATGGCCTCGGCCTTGCTCTGGCCGAGCACGCGGCGCGGCGCCTCGATAATGTTGTCGAGGATCGACATGTGTGGCCACAGGTTGAAGTTCTGGAAGACGAAGCCGATTTCGCTGCGCAGGCGATTGATCTGGCGGTTGTCGGCGGCGATCAGGTCGCCGTTTTTGGCAGCTTTGAGCTTGAGGGCTTCGCCGGCAACCAGGATTTCGCCCTGGTGCGGGTTCTCGAGCAGGTTGATGCAACGCAGCAGGGTGGACTTGCCGGAGCCGGAAGACCCCAGGATGGAGATCACGTCACCGTCGCGTGCGGTCAGCGAAATGCCCTTGAGAATTTCCTGCTCGCCGTAGCGTTTGTGCAGGTTGCGGATTTCCAGCGCGGGCGTGGCCTGAGCCATGTGCGGTCCTCATGTGTTCGGTGCGTTCCCAGCTGTTGGCGGCCTTCCTGGCGTGCGCCAAGCTAGCATAGCGGCATTAGGCGGCCAACAGGGTCGCTAGGGACTGTGGGCACTGGTGGGGCAGTTTGTCGCATCGCTACAGCGTAACGTCGCGCGGATGTCCGCGAAGGTCTCGCCCAGCACCAGAGCCTTGATGAAAAAAGGCGCGATGGTGCCAGCTTTAGCCCGCTCATGGAAGCGGTTTTGGCCCATTCGAGCGGTAAACCCGACCTTTAGGTCAAACGTGTTCGCAGAGGGCCGGCTGATCTGTGGACGCGTCAACAGGCTATAGGGTTGTACCTAAAGGTTGCACTTTTTGGCATTGCAGTGGTGCATGGGTGTTACCGAGGAGCACCTTTGGTGCGTTTGTAAGTGGGTATTTCAGTAATTCGATGATTTGGCGCCCTTTCGGTCAGGGTGTGGCCGAAAGCCCTCCAAACCGCGCCCTTAAAGGCCCGCAGATTTTTCTGACGAATGCATTCAGCAGGTGGCGCGCTTATTGCCAGTAGGAAACCGCCGATTGCAGCGATGCCTAGGTCAACCCCAGGCGCGCTCCGTACCGCAGTCGGAGTGGTCCACTCCTTACAAAGGTAGTTTTATGAGCGGTAACAATTCCAATGACCTCGCTCAGGGGCTCAAACAACGGCATGTAACCATGCTATCCATCGCTGGCGTCATCGGTGCCGGCTTGTTCGTAGGTTCCGGCCACGCCATCGCAGCTGCCGGCCCGGCCGTGCTGCTGGCTTATGCCGCCGCCGGTACGCTGGTTGTACTGGTAATGCGCATGCTGGGTGAAATGGCCGTTGCGTCGCCAGACACCGGTTCTTTCTCTACCTATGCCGACCGCGCTATCGGGCGCTGGGCCGGCTTCACCATTGGCTGGCTGTACTGGTGGTTCTGGGTGCTGGTGATTCCGCTGGAGGCCAACGCCGCCGCCGCCATCCTGCATGCCTGGTTCCCTGCGGTTGACCTGTGGGCCTTCTCCCTCATCATTACCCTGGCGCTGACCCTGACCAACCTGTGCAGCGTGAAGAACTACGGTGAGTTCGAGTTCTGGTTCGCCCTGCTCAAGGTACTGGCGATCATCGGTTTCATCGTTGTGGGTTGTGCGGCAATGTTCGGCTTTGTATCGGGCAGCCAGGTGAGTGGTGCCAGCCACCTGTTCGACACCCAGGGCTTCATGCCTAATGGCCTGGGCGCAGTGCTGGCCGCGATGCTGACCACCATGTTCTCGTTCATGGGTACCGAAATTGTCACCATCGCTGCTGCCGAGTCGAAGGACCCTGGCAAGCAGATCAGCCGCGCCACCAACTCGGTGATCTGGCGTATCTGCCTGTTCTACCTGGTGTCGATCTTCCTGGTCGTGGCCCTGGTGCCGTGGAACGACCCGGCTCTGGCCGAAACCGGTTCCTACCAGACGGTGCTCAGCCGTATCGGCGTGCCGAATGCCAAGCTGATCGTCGACATCGTCGTGCTGATTGCCGTGACCAGCTGCTTGAACTCGGCGCTGTACACTTCGTCGCGCATGCTGTTCTCGCTGAGCAAGCGTGGCGACGCGCCGGCCATCGCCCAGCGCACCACCAAGGCAGCGACCCCGCATGTGGCGGTACTGCTGTCTACCGCAGCGGCGTTCCTTTGCGTGTTCGCCAACTTCGTGGCCCCGGCTCAGGTGTTCGAGTTCCTGCTGGCCAGCTCCGGCGCCATTGCCCTGCTGGTGTACCTGGTGATTGCCGTATCGCAACTGCGCATGCGCGCCCAGCGTGAGGCGCGTGGCGAGAAGATCACCTTCAAGATGTGGCTGTTCCCAGGCCTGACCTGGGCGACGATTGCCTTCATCGTTGCCATTCTGGTGGTGATGGCGCTGCGTGAGGATCACCGTGCGGAGATCATCGCGACTGCGTTGCTGAGCATTGGTGTGGTAGCGGCTGGCTTGCTGGTGCACCGCAAGCGCGAAGCTGCCGGGCGGGTGGCGCTGGACAACTGAGCCACGCTAGCTGAAATGAAAAGGCCGCGCCCTGTGAGGGGTGCGGCCTTTTTTGTTGCCTGTGCTGGCCCTGTGGGGCCTGCGAGGGGCCGGTACAGGTTACCGGCCCTATTAGCCAAACTGCTTCTGTTGTTGCTGCTGCTTGGCCACCAGCTCGGAAGCGGTGATATAGGCATTTTGGAACTCATCGCTTTCCAGCCAGGCCATGGTGGCCTCTTCGTCGGCGCCGTCCAGCCATTTGCGGTAGGCGTTGAACACCAGCACGATGTAGTCGGTAGCGTGCTCTTCCTTGTGCCCCTTGAGCACCAAGGCCAGTAGCGGGTCCACCAGGAACACCGAAATCATCGGTACCAGCCCGCCGCTTTCCTGGGCTTCCTTCATTTTGCTGAACATCGCGTCGTAGCTGCCCGACTCCATGGCTTTGTTGTACACCTGCTCGACGCTGGCGCTGTCGCCGGCGCTGGCCTTGACCGCTTGGCCGCTGCGTACCATGCGGTTCTGCTTGGCCTTGCTGGCGGCGCGCTTGGCGCGTTTCTGTTGCTTGGTAGGGGTGGCCATGGGGAATCCTTGGGTGTGTCTGAAAGTGCGCGTATTGAAGCGCAATTGCCCGATAAACCCAAGCAGGGCGCCTGTGCGCTGTAGCTGGGTTAGAGGTCTGTGGGATAGATATCCCGATTATGCTGACCGTAGGCCCTGCGTAGCTTGTCTCCCGCTGCCCGCCATGTTGGCCGGCAGTTTGTCACTGCGCCAATTCGGCGTTTGTGAAGGGTGCGCACGTTTGCGCTACAAAGGAGCAGCCATGAAGTACTTTTACCTGATAACCCTTTACGGCTATAGGGCCGACGGCAATGTTTACTACCCAACCGGTTTCGCCGGTTGCGACGAGCAGCGGATCACCAAGGCTGACATCGCCGCAATTATCGAAAAAAGCAAGGCGCACGGCGAGTTCCAGCTACACAGCGTTTCTTATCTGGGGCACATGACCGAGGACGCATTCGAGCATCTTCGTTCCATGTCGGACGAGTAAGGCTCGACCCGCAGTCTGCGTATGGCTGCGGGTTTCTCGATTTCGTTCTTCCAAACCGCCTCAGGTCAAAAATCACAGACAACAAAAAACCCGCACTAGGCGGGTTTCTTGTTGTCGCTTCGGGTAACTTTGCAACCACCAGAAGCTTGAAGGTGGTGCCCAGAGACGGAGTCGAACCGCCGACACGAGGATTTTCAATCCTCTGCTCTACCGACTGAGCTATCTGGGCGACGAGGTGAATTAAATAGATTTTCTGACGGTCCGTCAACGACTTTTTGAAAAAATTTTAAATTAATTCCGTCGCTTACGTTCCGTAGGGTCATTCCGACGGTGGAACGTAGCCTTCCGCCTGCGCGTACTCTTCGCCAGCGAAGAACTTGTCCATCTCGGCCTGCAGGAATTTGCGGTCCTCTGCATTCATCATGTTCAGGCGCTTTTCGTTGATCAGCATGGTCTGGTGCTTCTGCCAGTCGGCCCAGGCCTTCTGCGAGATGTGGTCGAAGATGTCCTGGCCCTTGGCGCCGGGGTAGGGCGGGCGCTCCAGGCCTGGCAGTTCTTCTTTGTATTTGCGGCACATCACGGTGCGGGTCATCGGGCGTCTCCTGCGGTCAGTTCGTCGGCCGCGCGTTTGAGCAGCTTTTTCACCGGGGCAGCAAGGCCCAGGCGCGGCGGGGTGGCGAGGTTATACCAGAGCCAGTCGGCCTCGGTCACGTGCTCGCCAAGGGGGTCGACGCGCACCAGCCAGGGCTCGATCGCCAGCTGGAAGTGGCTGAAGGTATGGGTCAGGCCGTCCATGGCGCGGCTGCCAGCCAGGCGCAGGCCGTGCTGGTAGGCCAAGTCGTCGAGCTGGGCGATGTCGTCCAGTTCCGGCAGGCTCCACAAGCCCCCCCAAAGGCCGCTGGAAGGGCGTCGATAAAGCAGGATGGCACCGTCGTGGTTGGCCAGCAGTGGCATCAATGTGCGCCGTTGCGGCAGAGCCTTGCGCGGCTTGGGCTCGGGGTAGCGGGTTTCTTCGCCGTGCAGGTGGGCCTCGCAGCCACGCTGCAACGGGCAGATCAGGCAACTGGGCTTGCTGCGGGTGCACAGCGTGGCGCCCATGTCCATCATGGCCTGGGTGTAGTGGTTGGCGCGCTGTTGCGGGGTAAAACGCTCGGCCGTAGCCCACAGCTGGTTGGCCACCTTGGGCTCGCCGGGGTAGCCGGCCTGGGCCGTGTAGCGAGCCAGCACGCGCTTGACGTTGCCGTCCAGGATCGGTGCGCGGATGCCCATGCTGATGCTGGCGATGGCGCCGGCGGTGGAGCGGCCAATGCCAGGCAGCTCGGTGAGCTGCTCGACACTGCGGGGGAACTCGCCACCATGTTGTGCGACCACGATCTTGGCGGCCTTTTGCAGGTTGCGGGCGCGGGTGTAGTAGCCCAGGCCCGTCCACAGGTGCAGCACTTCGTCCTCCGGCGCTTCGGCCAGCGCCTGCACGGTCGGCAGGGCCTGCATGAAACGGTCGAAGTAATTGAGCACAGTGCTGACCTGGGTCTGCTGCAACATGATTTCCGACACCCACACCCGGTACGGGGTGATGCCCTGTTGCCAGGGCAGGTCATGCCGGCCGTGCTCGTCATACCAATCCAGCACAGCGCTGGAGAACTGCTCGGGGCTCATCGCTTGAACAGCCCCTTGAGTGCGTCTTTTACTTCCGGGCTCACTTTGTCTCCAAGTTTTTCATCGAGCTTTTCGTCGATCTTGTCTTTCAGGCGGTTGCCGGCCAGTTTCGCTGCTACCTTGCCCATGCCGCTCTGGTCCAGGCGGCAGGCCTTGGCGCCCAGCTCCAGTGGGCCGCGGCAGCGCAGTGGCACTTCGACGCCGGCGAAGCGTTCGTTGACCTGGCAGGCCGGATCCGGCATGGCGCGCTGGTCGCCTTCGACGATTACGCCGATGTTGTAGTCCATGCCCAGCACACGCAGGTCGAGGTCGCCATGGCCGTTGACGGTCAGGCCCGGGATACGCACCTTGAGGTCCGGGTTGCTGGCGACGCCGTTGCGTACCACCAGGCTGCCGCGCAGCTCCTGGAACGGTGTGTCCTTGCCGCGTGGTTCGCCGCTCAGGGCCTTGCGGTTGAGTGTGGCAATGGCCTGGCAAAGCTGTTGCTCGAGGTTGGCGTTGACCAGCACGCCATCGTTGATGGTGAAGTTTGCGCTGCCGTTCAGGGTGTCGACCAGTGCCTTCTGGCTGTTGCCGGTGGCTGTCAGATCACTGGTCAGGGTCAGCAGGCCCTTGACCGGTGGTGTCTGCTCCTTGCCTTCGGTCTTGATGAAGTGCTCAACCGGCACGCGCTGGATGTTGGTGTTCACCCCCAGTTGCGGCACGGCAGGGCGCACGTCGACGGTGCCCTTGGCTTCGAAGGTGCCGTTGTACAGCTCGCCGCGCAGGGTTTGCAGGGTCAACAGGCCGCCCTGGCCCACGGCCTTGAGCTGGGCACCTTCGATAGGCAATTTGTCCACGGTCAACGCGCCGAAGGCCAGGTCGGCCTGCAGGTCGAGGGCGCGCAGGCGGTCGACCGGCAGCAGCTTGTCGTCGCTCCAGGCCACTTGGGTCGGGGCGTTGGGCAGCGGCGAGTTGCCGGCACCGGCCACCGCACTGGCTTCCTGTTGCTGGACCTCGGCCTGGCGCGCAGCTGTGGCGCCCTTGGCCTCTTCGCTCTTGGCCGGCAGATAGCGGTCGGCGTCGAAGGTGTCGCCTTTAAGCTGCAGGCGCAAGGCCTGCTTGGCAACGTCTTCGACCGCCACGCGACCACTGAAGGTGCTGTCGTCCAGCTTCACCGCCAGGTCCTCAAGTGCCAGGCTGTTCGGCGTACCTTGCAGGCGGGTGACCAGCTCCAATCTGGCGAAGGCCGCCGGGTCGTTGGTGGCCGGCAGTGGGCGCCCGATGCTGTCGAGGAAGGTGCGCAGGTTGAACTGGGCGATGGACAGGCCGCCGCTGAGCTGGGGCGCCTTGTCCAGGTCACGCAGGTTCAGCTCGCCGAGCGCGCGCAACTGGTTGGCCGAGACTTTCAGGCCGTTCCACGAGGCGACATTGGCGCCCAGGTCGACCAGCAACTGGCCTTGGGCAGCGAAGGTCACGGTCTTGCCGCCGGTTGGCTCACCCGAAGTTTCGCCCGACAGGCGCATGTCTTCGAAGTTGTAGCGCTTGAGCTTGCGGTCGAAGCGCAGTTCGCCGGCCAGCTCGGTGCGGGCCTTGATATTCGGCTGGCTGGCGCTGATGAAGGCGCTGGCCTTGAGCGGGATGTTGGCGCCTTCGTGAACCGGGCCGGTGCTGAGCTGGATGCTTTCGGCGCTGTAGCTCTGGCCAGTCTTGGCATCGGTGTACTGCACGCGTGCGTTGTTCACGGTCAGGCTGTCGATGTCCAGCTTGACGGCGCGGTCGCTGCCATCGGCGCTGGCTGGCTTCTGCTCGGCAGGTGCCTGGGCTGGTGCGTCGGCGGTGCCAGCGTTCTGCGCGGGCAGCGGCTTGCCGATGTCTTCCCAGTTGCCATGGCCCTGTTCGTCACGTGCCAGGGTCAGGTTCAGGCCCTCGACGCGCACGTCGCTCATCTGCACTTCGCGGCGCAGCAGCGGCAGTACGCGTACCGAAAGGCCGAGCATCTGCAGGTCGGCGAACGGCTCCTTGGGTTTGTTCAAGGTGGCGATGCTGGCTTCGTGCAGCTCCAGGCCCAGCCACGGGAACAGGCTCCAGCCGATGTCGCCGTTGAGGGTCAGCTCGACGTGTGCCTTGTCGCGCGCCAACTGGCGAATCTCGTCTTTATAGTCGTTGGGATCGAAGAGGTGGGTCAGGGCGAAGCCCAGCGCCACGATGATCAGCAGCAACCCGAGAAGCCCCAGCCCCAGGATTTTGCCGAACGCTTTCATGGGCGAGTCCTTGTAGTCCGTTAGTGAATTCAGGCGGCAGAGTATAACGCCGCAGCGGTTGTGCCTGCTTATACGACTACAGATACAGGCCATTTCCTACGTTTGAAACAGATGCTACGGCTTTCGACAGCCATGATTTGGCTTGTTCCGAATGTTTTGGTGTATTGGCGATAGGGGCCAGTACAGGCAACAGGACCGTTTCAGCGAAGCCAAAATTAACGATATCAGATTGCTTTCACGCCACATGATGCTGCTACCCTTGCGCCGCTTTGCCTGCACCTCCCTATAAAAAGGATCACACCCATGAGCAGTACCGTCGCGACGGGCACCCTGGCCAGTGCGCCAGGCTTCCTGTCGAAGGAGCGCATCATCGCCCGTCCGGGCTTCAATCGCTGGCTGGTCCCGCCAGCCGCCCTGGCCATTCACCTGTGCATCGGCATGGCCTATGGTTTTTCGGTGTTCTGGCTACCTTTGTCGCAAGCCCTGGGCATCACCGCCCCGGTCGCATGCGCCGCAGACATGGGCTTCATGGCCCGTATGTTCAGCGCCGAGTGCGACTGGCCGATCTCCATGCTGAGCTGGATCTACACCTTGTTCTTCGTCTTCCTTGGCTGCTCGGCAGCCGTGCTGGGCGGCTGGCTGGAGCACGCCGGCCCGCGCAAGGCCGGCCTGGTGTCGGCCCTGTGCTGGTGTGGTGGCATGCTGATTTCCGCGGTTGGCGTCAAAACCCACCAGCTGTGGCTGATGTGGCTGGGCTCTGGGGTGATCGGCGGTATCGGGCTGGGCCTGGGCTATATCTCGCCAGTGTCGACCCTGATCAAGTGGTTCCCGGACAAACGTGGCATGGCCACCGGCATGGCGATCATGGGCTTCGGTGGCGGCGCCATGGTGGGTGCACCGCTGGCGACCGCGCTCATGGGGCACTTTGGCAACGCGCACGAAGTCGGCGTGTGGCAGAGCTTCGTCGTCATGGCGGCGATTTACTTCGTGTTCATGACTGCTGGCGCTCTGGCCTACCGCGTGCCGCCGACTGGTTGGAAGCCAGAAGGCTGGACTGCCCCGCTGAAAAAAGCCGGCAACACCATGGTCACCGACCGCCATGTGCACGTCAGCGTGGCGTGGAAAACCCCGCAGTTTGCGCTGATCTGGTTGGTGCTGTGCCTGAACGTGTCGGCCGGCATCGGCATTCTCGGCATGGCGTCGCCGCTGCTGCAGGAGGTGTTTGCCGGCAAGCTACTGGGCAACGAACTGACCTTCAGCCAGCTGAATGCTGCCCAGCTGGCGCAGATTGCCGCGATCGCCGCCGGCTTCACCGGCCTGCTGAGCCTGTTCAACATCGGTGGGCGGTTCTTCTGGGCGTCGTTCTCGGACTACATCGGCCGCAAGAACACCTACTTCGCCTTCTTCGCCTTGGGCGTTGGCCTTTACAGCCTGGTGCCGAACATGGGGCACCTGGGTAACGTGGCACTGTTCGTGGCGGCGTTCTGCATCATTCTGTCGATGTATGGCGGCGGTTTCGCGACCGTGCCGGCGTATCTGGCTGACCTGTTCGGCACGCAGATGGTCGGTGCCATTCACGGTCGCCTGCTGACTGCCTGGGCAGCGGCGGGGGTGCTGGGGCCGGTGTTGATCACTTACCTGCGCGAGTCTCAGTTGGCAGCAGGGGTGGAGCGGGCAGCGGCTTACGACATGACCCTGTACATCCTTGCTGGCCTGCTGGTGCTGGGCTTTATCTGCAACATGCTGGTGCGGCCGGTGGCCGACAAGCACTTCATGAGCGATGCCGAACTGGCGGCCGAGCGGGCGCTGAGCCATGACAAGGGCGCCGATGGGGCGCGCTCGCTGGAATGGAAAGCCGCGCCGGGCAGCCTGCCGCTGGTGCTGCTGGCCTGGGCGGTGGTGGTCGTGCCGTTGGCCTGGGGTGTGTGGGTGACACTGCAGAAGACTGCTGTCCTGTTCCATTGATGTAACTGCATGGGGGCGCTTTGCGCCCCTTTCGCGACGCAAGGCCGCTCCCACAGGGGCCGCGTAAGCTTCAGGGTTGCGCGGTCCCTGTGGGAGCGGCCTTATGTCGCGATGGGCTGCAAAGCAGCCCCCATTACGCAGTTGTATAGACCTGTAGCAGCATCCAGCCCGCGTAATTCCTCGCTTTGCCATATGTCATCCGCGTTTCAAGCTGGCGCGTTCTGGGCCTATAATGGAACCCTTTTCGCCCAATGATTTTGCGGAGCTGGTGATGGTCGAACGTAAGGCTTCCGTCGAGCGCAATACCCTGGAAACCCAGGTCAAGTGCTCGATCAACCTCGATGGCAGTGGCAAGGCCCGATTCGATATCGGCGTGCCTTTCCTTGAACACATGCTGGACCAGATCGCCCGCCATGGCCTGATCGATCTGGATATCGAGTGCAAGGGTGACACGCATATCGACGATCACCATACCGTCGAAGACGTCGGTATCACCCTGGGCATGGCTTTCGCCCAGGCCATCGGTGACAAGAAAGGCATCTTCCGCTACGGCCACGCCTATGTGCCGCTGGACGAAGCGCTGTCGCGCGTGGTCATCGACTTCTCCGGCCGCCCAGGCCTGCAGATGCATGTGCCGTACACCCGTGCCAGCGTCGGCGGCTTCGATGTCGACCTGTTCCAGGAGTTTTTCCAGGGCTTCGTCAACCACGCCCTGGTCACCCTGCACATCGACAACCTGCGTGGCCACAACACCCACCACCAGATCGAAACCGTGTTCAAGGCTTTCGGCCGCGCTTTGCGCATGGCGGTAACCCTCGACGAGCGTATGGCCGGCCAGATGCCGTCCACCAAAGGGTGCCTGTAAATGCAGACGGTAGCCGTAATCGACTATGGCATGGGCAACCTGCACTCGGTGGCCAAGGCGCTTGAGCACGTAGGTGCCGGCAAGGTGCTGGTCACCAGTGATGCCGCAGTCATTCGCGAGGCCGACCGTGTGGTGTTCCCGGGTGTGGGCGCGATCCGCGACTGCATGGCTGAAATCCGCCGCCTGGGCTTCGACAGCCTGGTGCGCGAAGTCAGCCAGGACCGCCCGTTCCTCGGCATCTGCGTGGGTATGCAGGCGCTGCTCGAACACAGCGAAGAAAACACCGGTGTCGACTGCATCGGCCTGTTCCCGGGCCAGGTGCGCTTCTTTGGCAAAGACCTGCAAGAAGACGGCGAGCACCTGAAGGTGCCGCACATGGGCTGGAACGAAGTCAGCCAGACCATCGACCACCCGCTGTGGCATGACATCCCTGACCGCGCACGTTTCTATTTCGTGCACAGCTACTACATCAATGCCGGCAAGCCGGGCCAGGTGGTCGGCCGCGGCCACTATGGCGTCGACTTCGCCGCGGCGCTGGCCGATGGCTCGCGCTTTGCCGTGCAGTTCCACCCGGAGAAGAGCCATACCCATGGCCTGCAGCTGCTGCAGAACTTCGTCGCCTGGGACGGGCGCTGGTAAATGAGCAGGTCGAAGACCAAGGCCCCGGTCATCACCCTGGCCCCCGAGCAGGAGCGCGAAGCGCTGCACACGCTCAAGCGCTTTCTCGAAGACCGTTTCGAGCTGGAGCTGGGGTCGTTCGAGGTCGCCGAGGTCCTTGACCTGTTCAGCAAAGAAATTGCACCCCTTTACTACAACAGGGCGATTGCCGATGTTCAGCTGCACCTCAAGGAGCGGTTCGAGAGCATCGAAAGCGATCTGTGGGCGCTCGAAAAGCCCTGAACCCCCAAGAACAGACAGGTTCCCAAAGTGCTGATTATCCCCGCTATCGATCTGAAGGACGGTGCCTGCGTGCGCCTGCGCCAGGGCCGCATGGAAGACTCCACGGTATTTTCCGACGACCCGGTGAGCATGGCCGCCAAGTGGGTCGAGGGTGGCTGCCGCCGCCTGCACCTGGTCGACCTCAACGGCGCCTTCGAAGGCCAGCCGGTCAATGGTGAGGTGGTTACCGCCATCGCCAAGCGTTACCCGACCCTGCCGATCCAGATCGGCGGTGGCATCCGCTCGCTGGAAACCATCGAACACTACGTCAAGGCCGGCGTCAGCTACGTGATCATTGGCACCAAGGCAGTCAAGCAGCCAGAGTTCGTCGCCGAGGCGTGCAAGGCCTTCCCGGGCAAGGTCATCGTTGGCCTGGACGCCAAGGACGGCTTCGTCGCCACCGACGGCTGGGCCGAAGTCAGCTCGGTGCAGGTCATCGACCTGGCCAAGCGTTTCGAGGCCGATGGCGTCTCGGCGATCGTCTATACCGACATCGCCAAGGACGGCATGATGCAGGGCTGCAACGTACCGTTCACCAAGGCGCTGGCCGAAGCCACGCGCATTCCGGTGATCGCCTCGGGCGGCATCCACAACCTGGGCGACATCAAGGCCCTGCTGGACGCCAAGGCCCCGGGCATTGTCGGCGCCATCACCGGCCGTGCCATCTACGAAGGCACCCTGGATGTCGCCGAGGCCCAGGCCTTCTGCGACAACTACCAAGGCTGAGGACTGAACCATGGCACTGGCCAAGCGCATCATCCCTTGCCTGGACGTGGACAACGGCCGGGTGGTCAAGGGCGTCAAGTTCGAGAACATCCGTGATGCCGGCGACCCGGTGGAAATCGCTCGTCGCTACAACGAGCAGGGTGCCGACGAAATCACCTTCCTCGACATCACCGCCAGCGTCGATGGCCGCGACACCACCCTGCATACCGTCGAGCGCATGGCCAGCCAGGTGTTCATCCCACTGACCGTGGGCGGTGGCGTGCGCACCGTGCAGGATATTCGCAACCTGCTCAATGCCGGTGCCGACAAGGTGTCGATCAACACGGCTGCGGTGTTCAACCCGGAGTTTGTCGGCGAGGCGGCGGACCGTTTCGGCTCGCAGTGCATCGTCGTCGCCATCGATGCCAAGAAGGTGTCGGGGCCTGGTGAAGAACCGCGCTGGGAAATCTTCACCCACGGTGGGCGCAAGCCGACCGGGCTGGATGCAGTCGAGTGGGCGAAAAAGATGGAAAGACTGGGCGCTGGCGAGATCCTGCTGACCAGCATGGACCAGGACGGTATGAAGAACGGCTTCGACCTGGGCGTTACCCGCGCCATCAGTGATGCGCTGGGGATTCCGGTGATTGCCTCGGGGGGTGTTGGTAACCTGCAGCACCTGGCTGACGGCATTCTGGAAGGGCATGCCAGCGCGGTGCTGGCGGCCAGTATCTTCCACTTTGGCGAGTACACGGTGCCGGAGGCCAAGGCCTACATGGCATCGCGCGGTATCGTCGTTCGCTGATCCATTGATTGGGGCTGCTTAGCAGCCCTTCGCGGGCACGCCCGCTCCCACAGGGGGCTCTCCAAACCTGTGGGAGCGGGCGTGCCCGCGAAGGGCCGCAACGCGGCCCCAATTGCCTCAACCGTGGTTCTTGCCGAGCAACGCGTGATAAAGCTCGGTATCCCCAAGAATCCCCACCACCCTGTCGTTATCCTGCAGCACCAGCTTGTTGCCGGTCTGATAACGAATCTGCAGCGCCTCGCGCATGCCGATGTCGGCGTGCACCACGGTCGGCCTGCGCTCCAGCAGCTCCACATCCTGCCCCGGTGCCCAGTTCTGCATGTCCAGCCCGTTCTGGCCCTGGCGCGCACGCTTGAGCGCGCCACCTTCGCCCAGGTCCAGCCACGAATCGATACCCGGGTCCAGGCACACCGAGCCATTGACCCGCTTGCAGTTGTCCAGGCTGCGCATCAGGCTGCGGCCGCACAGCACGTTCAACGGGTTGGTGTGGGCGACGAAGGTGCGCACGTACTCGTCGGCCGGGTTCAGCACGATTTCTTCTGGCTTGCTGTATTGAATGATCCGCCCGTCTTTCATGATCGCGATGCGGCTACCCAACTTCAGTGCCTCGTCGAGGTCGTGGCTGACGAACACGATGGTCTTGCTCAGCTTGGCCTGCAGGCCCAGCAACTCGTCTTGCAAGCCCTGGCGGATCAGCGGGTCGAGGGCCGAGAACGGTTCGTCCATCAGCAGGATGTCGGCATCCATCGCCAGCGCCCGAGCCAGGCCCACGCGCTGCTGCATGCCGCCCGACAGTTCGTCGGGCTTCTTGTTGCGCCACTGGGTCAGGCCCACCAGCTCAAGCTTCTCGTCCACCAGCTTGCGCCGTTCCTTTTCCGGGCGGCCCTGCATTTCCAGGCCAAAGCTGATGTTCTCGCGTACCGTCAGCCAGGGCATCAGGGCAAACTTCTGGAACACCATGGCAATGCGCTTGGTGCGCATCATCTTCAGTTCTGCCGGGGTGCAGTGGGCAATGTCGATGTGCTTGCCTTCATGCTCGACGAACAATTTGCCGCGGCTGACGGTGTTGAGGCCGTTGATGCAGCGCAGCAGGCTCGACTTGCCCGAGCCGGACAGGCCCATCAGTACGCAGATCTCGCCCTTCTGGATATCCAGGTTGGCCTTCTCGACGCCGACCACCAGGCCGGTCTGCTTGAGGATCTGCTCGCGGGTCTGGCCTTTGTCCAGCAGTGCCAGCGCCTCGCGCGGCTTGTTGGAAAAGATGACGTCGACGTCTTCGAAACGAATGATGCTCATGCTTCACCCCTTGCCGGCAGCTCCGGTTGCTTGCAGATACGGTCGAGCATGATCGCCAGCAGCACGATCGCCAGGCCCGCTTCGAAGCCCAGGGAAATATCGGCGGTGTTCAGTGCGTTGACCACAGGTTTGCCCAGGCCGTCAGCGCCAACCAGGGCGGCGATCACCACCATCGACAGCGACAGCATGATGCACTGGGTTACGCCAGCAGCGATGCTCGGCATCGCGTGCGGCAGTTCGATACGGGTCAGCAATTGGCGCCGCGAGCAGCCAAACGCTTTGCCGGCGTCCATCAGCTCTTGCGGCACGTCGCAGATACCCAGGTAGGTAAGGCGGATCGGCGCGGCGATGGCGAATACCACGGTGGAAATCAGCCCCGGTACCACACCCAGGCCAAACAAGGTCAGGGTGGGGATCAGGTAGACGAAGGTGGGGACCGTCTGCATCAGGTCGAGTACCGGGCGCATGGCGGTGTAGAACATCGGCTTGTGCGCGGCGACGATGCCCAACGGCACGCCGATGGCCACGCAGACCACGGTGGCGAAGGTCACCTGGGCCAGGGTTTCCATGGTTTCCTGCCAGTAACCCAGGTTGAGGATCAGCAGGAACGACAGGGCGACGAATGCGGTCAGGGCCCACTTGCGCTGGATGAAATGCGCCAGGGCGGCGAACAGGGCGATAAGCACGAACGGGTTGAAGAAAGTCAGGGCGCTGGTGACGCCATGGATCATGAACTCCAGGCCTTGCGCGATGGCGTCGAAGTAATTCGCGCCGTTCTGGGTCAGCCACTCGACGAACGACGCGATGTACTGGCCCAGGGGTATTTTCTGATCGATAAGCATGATAGCGAGCTTCCACCTGCATAGATTGAAATCAACCCGGGGCAGGCACGGTCCTGCCCCGAGGTAGCGCTATTACGAATTTCGTTATTGCGTGAGCTTGGCCTTGGCCGCCTCAAGGCCGGGTTTGCCATCCACGGTGGTAACGCCGGCCAGCCAGGCGTCCAGCTTGCCTGGGTTGTCCTTGAGCCATTTCTTGGCGGCGGCCTCTGGTTTCATCTTGTCGTCCAGGACATAGCCCATCATGGTGCTTTCATCCTTGAGCTCGAACGACAGGTTTTTCAGGAGCTGGCCAACGTTGCTGCACTCCTGCGCATAGCCCTTGCGGGTGTTGGTCAGTACGGTCGCCTTGCCGAAGTCGGGGCCGAAGAACTCGTCCCCGCCGGTCAGATACTGCATCTTGAAGCGGGTGTTCATCGGGTGCGGTTCCCAGCCGAGGAACACCAGTGCTTCACCACGCTTTTGCGCGCGGTCGACCTGCGACAGCATGCCGGCCTCGCTGGACTGGACAATCTTGAAGCCGGCGTCCTTCAGGCCGAAGGCGTTCTTGTCGATCATGCTCTGGATGGTGCGGTTGCCATCGTTGCCTGGCTCGATGCCGTAGATCTTGCTGCCGAGCTCTTTCTTGAACTTGGCAATGTCGCTGAAATCCTTCAGGCCCTTGTCATACAGCGCCTGGGGCACGGCCAGGGTGTACTTGGCGTTTTCCAGGTTGGCGCGCACGGTCTCGACAGTGCCGGCGTCGCGGTACTGCTTGATGTCGTTCTCCATGGTCGGCATCCAGTTGCCGAGAAACACGTCCAGGTCCTTGCCGGTGGCCAGCGACTTGTAGGTCACCGGTACCGAGATCATGGTGGTGTGGGTTTTGTAACCCAGTGCTTCAAGCACAACGCTGGTGGTCGCTGTTGTCACGGTGATGTCGGTCCAGCCGACATCCGAGAAGCGAACCGTCTGGCATTGCTCGGGTTCAGCTGCCTGGGCCAACAAAGGCGCGGACAGTAACGCAACCAGCAACAGCGAGGGTGAACCTTTCATGGATGGACTCCTGTGATTTTTTCTTCGGGTTCGCGTGGGTCGCCGGGCTTTCTGAAGGTCCGGTCGACCAGGCCTGCAGAGGGCAGGATGCGTGGCCGTGCTTTACGAGTCGCTTTCGATAATCCTCCAGCGCCGGGCAATCGCCTACTGGTGGGGTCGTATCCAGTACGGAACGGGTCGTATCCAGTATGGGCGATGTCGCTTATGGATTTTTCCACCCCCTCGTCCGCATTTTTGCGTCACCAGGCCGCTGGAAAACGGCCTGGCGGGCCCGCTCCCTTAGGTAGCTCGCTTGGCAAAATCGCGCGGCGCTGCTGGACAAAATGGCGTCGGTTGCAGACGGCGAGGGGGCCGGCAAAAGCCCGATGATGCAGGCAATTGAAGGCGGCCCTGCTTGAGCCTAGCAGCTACCCCGCCGTGCGCATGGCGCGCACTGACAAGCCCAGCAAGAGGTGATGCGACAATGGCCATCAGCGTGTTCGACCTGTTCAAGATCGGTGTCGGGCCTTCCAGCTCCCACACCGTCGGCCCCATGCGTGCCGGCGCCCTGTTTGTTCAGGGGCTGCGCGAGCGCGGCGAACTGGAGCAGGTAACCCGGGTTGAGGTGCGCCTGTATGGCTCGCTGTCGGCCACCGGTGTCGGCCACGGCACTGACAACGCCACCATCATGGGCTTGATGGGCGATTGGCCAGACGCCATCGACCCGACCCAGATCGTGCCGCGCATCGCCGACCTGCGCGAAACCAATACCCTGAAGCTGGACGGGCGCCTGCCCATCGAGTTCGTTTGGGCCCGCGACATGCTGTTGTTGGACGAGAACCTGCCGTACCACCCCAACGCCATGACCCTGATTGCCGAAGGCGAGCAGGGCGAGCTGCACCGCGATACCTACTACTCGGTGGGTGGCGGCTTCGTGGTCGATGCTGCACAGGCGGCCAGCGGTGTGCTGGACGCTGACCAGACGGTGCTGCCGTATGACTTCAACAGCGCCGCCGAGCTGCTGCAGCTGTGCAAGCAAAACGACCTCAGCGTGTCGCAATTGATGATGGCCAACGAAAAGGTCTGGCGCAGCGAGGCAGAGATTCATGCCGGCCTGCGCAAGCTTTGGGAAGCCATGCAGGAATGCGTCAACAATGGCCTGAAGTACGAGGGCACATTGCCCGGCGGGCTGAACGTGCGCCGCCGCGCCGCTAAGCTGCACCGCAGCCTGCAAGAGATCGGCAAGCCCAATGTGATCGGTTCGACCATGAGCGCCATGGAGTGGGTCAACCTGTTCGCGCTGGCGGTCAACGAAGAGAACGCCGCTGGCGGACGCATGGTGACCGCGCCTACCAACGGCGCGGCGGGCATCATCCCGGCGGTGCTGCACTACTACATGCGTTTCAGCGATGCCGTGGACGAGTCAAGCGTGACCGACTTCTTCCTGGGGGCTGCGGCGGTCGGCATCCTGTGCAAGAAGAACGCGTCCATCTCCGGTGCTGAAGTGGGCTGCCAAGGTGAGGTGGGTTCGGCCTGTGCCATGGCCGCTGCTGGCCTTGCGCAAGTGCTGGGGGCGACCCCGCCGCAGCTGGAAAACGCTGCGGAAATTGCGCTGGAGCACAACCTTGGCCTGACCTGCGACCCGGTTGGCGGGTTGGTGCAGGTGCCGTGCATCGAGCGCAACGCGATTGCAGCGGTAAAAGCCATCAACGCGGTGCAGATGGCGTTGCGCGGTGACGGCGAACACTTCATCTCCCTGGACCAGGTGATCCGCACCATGCGTGATACCGGCGCCGACATGCACGACAAGTACAAAGAGACCTCACGCGGTGGCCTGGCGGTCAGCGCTATCGAGTGCTGATCTCTGCCATGTTTGCTGGCCTTTTCGCGGGCAAGCCCGCTCCCACAGGCATTGCGCAGTACCTGTGGGAGCGGGTTCACCCGCGAAGAGGCCTTTGAAGGTTGATGCAGGTGCAACACATCCACCAATGCCTCTTTATGGTGCGGCGCGGCGCCTACCGATCGTCGGGTGTCGTTATCAGTGTTGGCGTTGTCGGTGACACTCAAGAGTGTCGTTTCTGGGCAACCTACACTGCGCGTGTCACCAAATTGCTCAGCCGTTACTCGCAAGGCGCCTAGTACGCCTGTTTTACGACTATCCGCCAGCTCGGCCCAAGCCCCTGATTTGCCTGATGAAGGTGTCGTTTTCAGGTTTTTTTGGATAGCCGTTCAATTTCAGGCACGGCGTTTGCGTTGAGATTGGCAAACCTGCCCTCGGAAAATGACCGATGGGTCATAACAAGAAATCAGTGCCCGCCTGAGGCACACCCTGCATTTGTGTGAGGAGAAATCGCGATGACGTCGTACACCTCCGGGACCCCAACCCAGAACCGCACAGCACCCCAGTCCATCGGGTTTCTTCTTCTGGACAACTTCACCCTCATTTCCCTGGCATCGGCCGTCGAGCCGCTGCGTATGGCCAACCAGCTGTCCGGTCGCGAGCTTTACCGCTGGCACACCCTGACTGTCGATGGTGGCCAAGTGTGGGCCAGCGATGGTTTGCAGATCACCCCAGATGCGGCCATGCACAGCGCCCCGCCAATCGACACGGTGATCGTCTGCGGAGGCGTCGGCATCCAGCGCACCGTTACCCGTGAACATGTCACCTGGCTGCAGGCGCAGGCCCGCCAGTCACGCCGCCTGGGTGCAGTGTGCACCGGCAGCTGGGCCCTGGCCTGCGCAGGCCTGCTCGATGGCTTCGATTGCAGCGTGCACTGGGAATGCCTGGCAGCCATGCAGGAAGCCTACCCACGGGTGAACATGAGCACCCGGCTGTTCACCCTCGACCGTAACCGCTTCACCAGCTCCGGTGGCACCGCGCCGCTGGACATGATGCTGCACCTGATCAGCCGCGACCATGGCCGCGAGCTGTCGGCGGCGATCTCCGAGATGTTCGTCTACGAGCGTATTCGTAACGAGCAAGATCACCAGCGTGTGCCGCTCAAGCACATGCTTGGCACCAACCAGCCAAAGTTGCAGGAAATCGTTGCACTGATGGAGGCCAATCTGGAGGAACCGATCGACCTGGACGAACTGGCGGTCTACGTATCGGTTTCGCGGCGCCAGCTCGAGCGCCTGTTCCAGAAGTACCTGCACTGCTCGCCTTCGCGTTATTACCTGAAGCTGCGCCTGATCCGCGCGCGGCAGCTGCTCAAGCAGACACCGATGTCGATCATCGAAGTGGCGTCGGTGTGCGGCTTCGTTTCCACGCCGCACTTCTCCAAGTGTTACCGCGAGTACTTCGGCATTCCGCCGCGGGATGAGCGCGTAGGCTCCAATACTGCGCAGCAGGTGGCAATGATGCCGATTCCACAGGCCATGACTCTGTCGCCGCACAGTGGGCCGATGGCGGCCCTTAGCCAGGCGCGTAACGAATCGACATTTGCCAGTGTAAGGCTCTGATACCGAGTCGACTTTTTCGCGGGACAAGCCCGCTCCCACAGGCCACCCGCTGAAGCTGAGGGTGATCCTGTGGGAGCGGGCTTGTCCCGCGAAGGGGCCGGTCCTGGATAAATGAGTTACGCGCGTTTGTTGAACTGCGCCAACGCCGGCAACAGCTGCTTGTCGATGGCCTGGCGCACTGCCGGCAGGATCGTCGCACTACCGGTGTACATCTGCTCCACCATCCCCTTCAGCGCCCGCGCATTGGGCTCGGTCAGCCCACGTACCACCGCTTCACAAGCCTGTTCGGCACTGGCCCCGACAGGAATATCGAAACCGCGGGCGCGCAGGTGGCCGGCGAGGTCGTCCTGGTCAATCAAATCCGCATGCATCATGGCTGTTGTCCCTTTTATCGCTAAGAGAGTGCTGCTGTGATTTACGACCGATTCTGTGTCTGCAGCGACAGGCCCGCAAGGCCTGAATGTCGCGATGGCTGGTTTGGCTAAGAACAGGTCGTTCCCGGCTAATTGCCGCTTCCGGGAAGCCAGCAGACTGCAGTCATTCACGGTCCACGAGGGTTTGGTCACCCTCACTCATGCACAGTGGATGTTGCTCGCTCTTGGCCCCGGTAGCTCACGGCTTCCCGGGGTTATTTTTTGAGCGCTCAGTGGGGTAATTGCAGGACGCGGCCGACCCATTCCGCCGCAGGCAAGTCGCGTTGGCTATCTGCCAGGCTTTGCAGCAATGCCGCACTCTGTTCACTAAAAGCCGCTGACTTCGGCCCCGCCAGGTCCACATGCAACAGCATCTGCTCACTTGCCGCCAGCACCTCGCCGAACCCGGCCCGGTGCAGGCTGTGGTAGACGTGCAGGCGCTTGCGGTCGAAGCCGATGATCTGCGTCTGCACCCACACCTCGGTACCCAGCTTCACCTCATGCAGGTAGTTGATGTGCGCCTCCAGGGTGAACAAGGAGTGCCCGCTCTGCCCGCGGCTGTCGGCATCCAGGCCGATGCGCTCCATCAGCGCATCGGTGGCGTAGCTGAAAATCAGCAGGTAGAAGGCATCGCGCAGATGCCCGTTGTAATCGACCCAGTCTTCCTGGACCGGGGTGCGGTAGGTGATCAGTGCGGGCATCGTCAGCTCCTCAGTCGCCAAAAGCCATGCCGTGGCTGGCCTTGCTGGTCTTCACCGCTTCCAGTACCGCCAGCAGGGTGTCGTCACGGTAGCGCTCCAGTGCAGCGATACTGCGCTCGCCCTGTTGCTCAGAGGTACCGTTCACCACATCGTCGATCAGCTTGTCGGTCAGTTCCGGTGCTGGCAGATACGTCCAGGGCAGCTTCAGGGCCGGGCCGAACTGCGACATGAAGTGGCGCATGCCGGCATCGCCACCGGCCAGGGTGTAGGTAAGGAATGTGCCCATGAACGACCAGCGCAAGCCTGCGCCGAAGCGAATTGCGTCGTCGATTTCGCCCGTGGTGGCAACGCCGTCGTTGACCAGGTGCAAGGCCTCGCGCCAGAGGGCTTCTAGCAGGCGGTCGGCGATGAAGCCTGGCACTTCCTTGCGCACATGCAGCGGGCGCATGCCGAGTGCGGTGTAGATGGTTTTGGCAGCTTCAATGGCCTCGGGTGAGGTGCGGCTACCGCCAACGATCTCCACCAGCGGCAGCAGGTACACCGGATTGAACGGGTGGCCGACAACGCAGCGTTCAGGGTGAGTCGACGACTCGTAGAACTCGCTGGGCAACAGGCCCGAAGTGCTTGAGCCGATGATTGCGTCAGGCTTGGCTGCGGCGCTGATTTTGGCGTGCAGGTCGAGCTTGAGGTCCAGGCGCTCTGGTGCGCTTTCCTGGATGAAATCGGCGTTGCGCACGCATTCCTCGATGGTCGCCACGAACTTCAGGCGGTCTTGCGATGCGCCGGGTGCCAGGCCCTGTTTTTCCAGCGCCGGCCAGGCGTTGGCGATCCGTTTACGCAGTGCCTGTTCGGCGCCGGGCGCCGGATCCCAGGCCACCACGTCCAGGCCATGGGCCAGGGCGCGGGCGACCCAGCCGCTGCCGATCACGCCGCTACCCAGGGCGGCGAAGGTCTTGATCTCGGTAATGAAGGGCATATCGGTCTCCAGGAAGGATCAGCGGCGTTTGAGGTTCATTTTTTCCCGGCCTTCTGCCGGGCTGAGTACACGGCCACCCATGCGGGTGATGATCTCGCTCGCGCGTTCCACCAGTTGGCCATTGCTGGCCAGCACGCCACGGTCCAGATACAGGTTATCTTCCAGGCCCACCCGCACATTGCCGCCGAGCAGCACGGCCTGCGCGGCCATAGGCATCTGCATGCGGCCGATGCCGAAGCCGGCCCAAGTGACGTTGGCAGGCAAGTTGTCGACCATGGCCTTCATGGTGGTGGTATCGGCCGGTGCGCCCCACGGGATGCCCAGGCACAGCTGGAACAACGGGTCCTCGAGCAGGCCTTCCTTCATCATTTGCTTGGCGAACCACAGGTGGCCGGTGTCGAAGATTTCCAGCTCGGCCTTCACCCCCAGTTCGGTAATGCGCTTGGCGCCGACACGCAGTTGGGCCGGGGTGGACACGTAGATCGAGTTGCCGTCACCGAAGTTGAGGGTGCCGCAATCGAGGGTGCAGATTTCCGGCAACAGCGCTTCGACATGGGCCAGGCGCTCCAGCGGGCCGATCAGGTCGGTGCCTGGGCCGAACTCCATGGGCGATTCGCCCGGGCCGATTTCCAGGTCGCCGCCCATGCCGGCAGTGAGGTTGACGATGATGTCCACGTCGGCTTCGCGGATGCGTTCCATGACTTCGCGGTACAGCGCCACATCGCGGCTGAAGCGGCCGGTCTGCGGGTCGCGGACGTGGCAGTGGACCACGGTGGCGCCGGCTTTGGCGGCTTCAACGGCGGATTCGGCGATTTGCTTCGGGGTGACAGGGACCAGGTGGCTCTTGGCGACCGTGTCGCCGGCGCCGGTGAGGGCGCAGGTGATGATGACGTCGTGGTTCATGGCGGTTCCTTGTGGTGTCGGTGCTGGCCCTTTCGCGGGGCGAGCCCGCTCCCACAGGATCAGCGAGATCCTGAGTTTTACGCTGTACCTGTGGGAGCGGGCTTGCCCCGCGAAGAGGGCGGATCAGTTGGCTGTGAGCTTGAGGTTCTCGGCCGCAGGCTTGCCGTCGAAGGTGGTCACCCCTTCGAGCCAGCGGGCCTTGTCGTCGGGGTGGTCCTTGAGCCACTGGCGGGCCGATTCCAGCGCATCCTTGTGGTCGAGCAGCGGTTGCATCATGCGGCTCTCGTCCTCGGCGCTGAATTTCAGGTTGGCCAGCAGGCGGTGCGCGTTGGGGCAGCGGTCGGCGTAGTCCGGCGCGGTTACCGTCCACACCGTGGCGCGGCCTTCGTCCGGGCCAAGCGCGTCCTGGCTGTCGCCCAGGTAGGCCATGTCGATGTTGACGTTCATCGGGTGCGGCGCCCAACCGAAGAACACCACCGCCTCCTTGCGTCGCACGGCGCGGTCGACGGCGGCCAGCATGCCGGCCTCGCTGGACTCGACCAGCTGGAACTTGCCCAGGCCGAACTGGTTCTTGGCGATCATCGCCTTGATCTGGGTATTGGCGCCGGAGCCCGGCTCGATGCCGTAGATTTTCCCGCCCAGCTCCTTCTCGAACTTGTGGATATCGGCGAAGGTCTTCAAACCCTTGTCGGCCAGGTATTTGGGCACGGCCAAGGTCGCCCGGGCGTCTTCCAGGCTCGGCTTGTCGAGCACCTTGACCTGCTGGGCGTCAACGAACGGGGTGATGGTCTGGGTCATGATCGGGTTCCAGTAACCCAGGAACATATCCAGGCGCTTGTCGCGGATGCCGGCAAAGATGATCTGCTGCGAGGCACTTGTCTGTTTGGTCTGGTAACCCAGGCCGTCGAGCAGCACCTGGGCCATGGCGCTGGTGGCGATGACGTCGGTCCAGTTGACCACGCCAAGGCGCACATTCTTGCAGGCCGCAGGCTCGGCGGCGAAAAGCGGGGTTGCAACGATGCTGCTCAGGGCAAGGGACAACAGGCTGCGGCGGATCAAGCTGTGCATGGTGGCTCTCCATCGGCAGTGCATATTGTTATTGAGGGCGGCCTCTGCGGACCGTGTGAATACGCTACGCTGGCGGCAGGGTGGGAAATCGCACCCTGGCGACCAACACTTGCACGGAAGCGACCACCTGTGACGTGGAGCAAGCAATGCCGCAACTGATTCATTTCCTGCTGCTGCCGGGGTTCTCGGCCATGGGCTTCATCAGCGCCCTGGAGCCGTTGCGCGTGGCCAACCGGTTCAAGGGGCCTTCGTACCGTTGGCGGGTGCTGAGCCTGGATGGCGGTGCGGTGGAGGCCAGCAATGGCATGTCGGTGAATGCCGATGGCGCGCTGGGGGAGGGTGAGCCGGGAGGGATACTGTTGATCGTCGCCGGCTTCGAGCCGCTGGCATGTTACGGCCCGGCGCTGCAGCAGGCGCTGCGCCGCCTCGATCACGAAGGGGTGATCCTTGGCGGCATCGACACGGGCCCTGTGGTGCTCGCCGAGGCGGGCCTGCTCGACGGCCATCGCGCGACCTTGCACTGGGAAGCGCTGGACGCATTCAAGGAGCGCTATCCGCGCCTGCAGGCGACCCAGGAGCTGTTCGAGATCGACCGACGGCGCATCACCTGCGCCGGTGGCACGGCGTCGATCGACCTGATGCTCGACCTGATTGCCCAAGCGCATGGCAGTGAGCTGGCGGTGCAGGTGTCGGAGCAGTTCGTGCTCGGGCGTATCCGCCCGCGACAGGACCACCAGCGCATGCAGATCGCCAGCCGTTACGGCATCAGCAACAAGAAGCTGGTGAAGGTGATTGGGGAGATGGAGCGCAATACCGAGCAGCCGCTCAATACCCAGGTGCTGGCCGATGCGGTGCAGGTGACGCGTAGGCAGCTGGAGCGGTTGTTCCGGTTGCATCTGGACGATACGCCCAGTGGTTTCTACCTGCGATTGCGGCTGGACAAGGCGCGGCAGTTGCTGCGCCAGACCGACATGAGCGTGCTGGAGGTGGGCGTGGCGTGTGGGTTTGAGTCGGCTTCGTATTTTACCCGGTGTTATCGGGCCCGATACCAGCGTTGCCCGCGGGAGGATAGATTGGCCAGGGCATGATCAGGTACCTCCTGATCATGTTTTAGCCTGTAAACCATGTCCCCGGTTTGTACACCTGTCCGGCGCGGTCCCTGTGGGAGCGGGCGTGCCCGCGAAGAGGCCAGTACAGGCTTACTGCTGACCAATGGACTGCAAATACTCCGACCGGTCATCACTGCGCTGCGCCACGCAGGTATCCCACGCCGCCTGGAAGGCCCTGCTTCCCGGCTTCTCGGCATAGGTCTCGACCTTGCAGTCGGCGTCACGCAGCTGCGTCCACAGCTTCTCGGCTGCATCCATACGCCCCACCAGGGCGGTAGCCTGGTCGCCCTCGTCGGCATACTGGTCGCGAATACGCTGGATCAAGTCATCGTAAGCCGCTTTCAGCTCGCGTTCGGCAGTCTGCTTGTTGAACGCAGCGCAGGCGTAGGTCTGTTGGTCGGTCTCGACGTTGTCGCACGGGGTGCTCTCTTCCTCGCCGGCCTGCGCGCCTGATACGACGGCCAGCAGTACCAGCCATGCCAATGATTTCATCCTTTTCTCCTTAACAGGCTGACAATCGCAGGATTCTCGCTCAGCCGAGGGCAAGGCGGTAGCTCTCTGACGAAATGTTCATAAAGCGGCCAGAAACGTCGGTAACGAGACTGTCTCTCATCCCCAGGCAGCGTGCCAGAGGCCGTGTTGTCGCGCGTTGACGCTTTCGGCAAACCCCCTGTCGTTTTTGCATCGGGGCGCCTTTGGGCACAGGCATATGCTGGCCCCAAAGCGCCGGCACAAGGTTTGGCGCCAACCATTCGATAAAAGGGGACAGCCTGATGAGCCCAGCCGAACTTCACGCCGACAGCATCGTCATCGACGGCCTGATCATTGCCAAATGGAACCGCGAGCTGTTCGAGGACATGCGCAAAGGCGGGCTGACTGCGGCCAACTGCACGGTGTCGGTCTGGGAAGGCTTCAAGGCAACTGTCGACCAGATCGCCGCCAGCCAGAAGCTGATCCGCGACAACAGCGACCTGGTCATGCCGGTGCGTACCACTGCCGACATCCGCAAAGCCAAGGAACTGGGCAAGACCGGCATCCTGTTCGGCTTTCAGAACGCCCATGCGTTCGAAGACCAGATCGCTTACGTGGATGTGTTCAAGCAGCTGGGCGTAGGCATTGTGCAGATGTGCTACAACACCCAGAACCTGGTGGGCACCGGCTGCTACGAGCGTGACGGCGGGCTGTCGGGCTTTGGCCGCGAAATTGTCGCGGAAATGAACCGCGTCGGCATTATGTGCGACCTGTCCCACGTCGGCTCCAAGACCTCCGAAGAAGTCATCCTCGAATCGAAAAAGCCGGTGTGCTACTCGCACTGCCTGCCATCTGGCCTGAAAGAGCACCCGCGCAACAAGTCGGATGAAGAGCTGAAGTTCATTGCCGACCACGGCGGCTTCGTTGGCGTGACCATGTTCGCGCCGTTCCTGGCCAAGGGCATCGACTCGACCATCGACGATTACGCCGAAGCCATCGAGTACACCATGAACATCGTCGGTGAAGACGCCATTGGGATCGGTACCGACTTCACCCAGGGCCACGGCCAGGACTTCTTCGAGTACCTGACCCACGACAAGGGCTACGCCCGCCGTCTGACCAACTTCGGCAAGATCATCAACCCGCTGGGCATCCGCACCGTGGGCGAATTCCCCAACCTCACCGAAACCTTGCTCAAGCGCGGCCATTCCGAGCGCGTGGTGCGCAAGATCATGGGCGAGAACTGGGTCAACGTCCTCAAGGACGTGTGGGGCGAATAAGCCGCTCTCCAAGCCTGAAAGCCCCTGCCAGCAACGCCGGGGCACCTAAATAAAATTTTTATGGAGTTGAGTTTCCATGGCCAAGATCGCCCCGCAATTGCCAATCGAAGTCGACAGCGAGACCGGTGTCTGGACCAGCGACGCCTTGCCGATGCTGTATGTGCCGCGCCATTTCTTCGTCAACAACCACATGGGCATCGAGGAAGTGCTGGGCGCCGATGCCTACGCCGAGATTCTCTACAAGGCCGGCTACAAGTCCGCCTGGCACTGGTGTGAAAAAGAAGCGGAGTGCCATGGCCTGGAGGGCGTGGCGGTGTTCGAGCACTACATGAAGCGCCTGAGCCAGCGTGGCTGGGGCCTGTTCGAAATCCAGGACATCGACCTGGACAAAGGTACTTGCAGCGTCAAGCTCAAGCACTCGGCGTTCGTGTACGTGTATGGCAAGTGCGGCCGCAAGGTCGACTACATGTTCACCGGCTGGTTCGCCGGCGCCATGGACCAGATTCTCGCTGCCCGCGGCAGCTCGATCCGCACCGTGGCCGAACAGGTCTACGGCGGTTCGGAAGAAGGCCACGAAGATGGCCTGTTCGTTACAAAGCCGTTGTAAGCCGGAGATAGCGTCATGGCATTCGAAGCAATGTTCCAGCCGATTCAGATCGGCAAGCTGACCATCCGCAACCGTGTGCTCAGCACCGCGCACGCCGAGGTCTACGCCACTGACGGCGGCATGACGACCGACCGCTACGTGAAGTACTACGAAGAAAAGGCCAAGGGTGGCATCGGCCTGGCGATCTGCGGCGGCTCGTCGGTGGTAGCCATCGACAGCCCGCAGGAGTGGTGGGCATCGGTCAACCTGTCGACCGACCGCATCATCCCGCACTTCCAGAATCTGGCCGACGCCATGCACAAGCATGGCGCCAAGATCATGATCCAGATTACCCACATGGGCCGTCGCTCGCGCTGGGACGGCTTCAACTGGCCGACCCTGATGTCGCCGTCGGGTATCCGTGAACCCGTGCACCGCGCCACCTGCAAAACCATCGAGGTGGAAGAGATCTGGCGGGTGATCGGCAACTACGCGCAGGCTGCGCGGCGTGCCAAAGAGGGCGGCCTGGACGGCGTGGAGCTGTCGGCAGTGCACCAGCACATGATCGACCAGTTCTGGAGCCCACGGGTCAACAAGCGTACCGACGAGTGGGGCGGCACCTTCGAGGGCCGCATGAAGTTCGGCCTGGAAGTGTTGAAAGCCGTGCGCGCCGAAGTCGGTGACGACTTCTGCGTGGGCATGCGTATCTGTGGCGACGAGTTCCACCCAGATGGCCTCAGCCACGAGGACATGAAGCAGATCGCCGCGTATTACGACGGTACCGGCATGCTCGACTTCATTGGCGTGGTGGGCTCGGGGTGTGACACCCACAACACCCTGGCCAACGTCATTCCGAACATGAGCTACCCGCCGGAGCCGTTCCTGCACCTGGCAGCCGGCATCAAGGAGGTGGTCAAGGTCCCGGTACTGCATGCGCAGAACATCAAGGACCCGAACCAGGCTACGCGCATCCTTGAAGGCGGCTACGTGGACATGGTCGGCATGACCCGTGCGCACATGGCCGACCCGCACCTGATCGCCAAGATCAAGATGGGCCAGATCGACCAGATCAAGCAGTGCGTCGGTGCCAACTACTGCATCGACCGCCAGTACCAGGGCCTGGATGTGCTGTGCATCCAGAACGCCGCGACCTCCCGTGAATACTTGGGTGTGCCGCACATCATCGAGAAGACTACCGGCGTCAAGCGCAAGGTGGTGGTGGTTGGCGCAGGCCCGGCCGGCATGGAAGCGGCCCGCGTGGCCGCCGAACGTGGCCACGACGTCACCCTGTTCGAGAAGAAAGACCAGATCGGCGGGCAGATCACCATTGCCGCCAAGGCGCCGCAGCGTGATCAGATTGCCGGTATCACCCGCTGGTACCAGCTGGAGCTGGCGCGTTTGAAGGTTGACCTGCGCCTGGGTACCGCTGCCGACGTAGCGACCATTCAGGACCTGCGCCCGGATGTGATCGTGCTGGCGGTGGGTGGGCATTCCTTCCTCGAGCAGAACGAGCATTGGGGCGCTGCGGAAGGCCTGGTGGTCAGCAGCTGGGACGTGCTCGACGGCAAGGTTGCGCCTGGCAAGAACGTGCTGGTGTACGACACCATCTGCGAATTCACCGGCATGTCGGTGGCGGACTTCATCGCCGACAAGGGCAGCCAGGTCGAGATCGTCACCGACGATATCAAGCCGGGCGTGGCCATGGGCGGCACCACCTTCCCGACCTACTACCGCAGCATGTACCCGAAAGAAGTGATCATGACCGGCGACATGATGCTGGAAAAGGTCTACCGCGAAGGCGACAAGTTGGTGGCGGTGCTGGAGAACGAGTACACCGGCGCCAAGGAAGAACGCGTGGTCGATCAGGTAGTGGTGGAGAACGGCGTGCGGCCTGACGAAGAGCTGTACTACGCGCTCAAGGAAGGTTCGCGCAACAAGGGCCAGATCGACGTGGAGGCGCTGTTCGCCATCAAGCCACAGCCGATCCTCAGCCAGCCGGGCGAAGGCTACCTGCTGTACCGCATCGGCGACTGTGTTGCCCAGCGCAACGTGCATGCGGCGATCTACGACGCCTTGCGCCTGTGCAAGGACTTCTGATCGATCCAAATTTTCGCCACAGGGCATGGTCCCTGTGGGAGCGGGTTCACCCGCGAATGCGTCAGCACAAGCAACAGAGTTGTCTGATCGGACGCATTCGCGGGTAAACCCGCTCCCACAGGGGCCAATCCCAGCTTCAGAGTGGCGCAAGAATCCAGCTGTTGTGGGAGCCTCCCATGTTGAACACCCTTCTACCCATCTTGCTGTTCGCTGCCCTTGGCCTGGCAGTGCTCGGCGCCCTGCGCCGGGTGCGCATGTGGCGGCGTGGCCGGGCCTCCAAGGTCGACCTGATCGGCGGCCTGCTGGCCATGCCGCGTCGTTACCTGGTGGACCTGCACCACGTGGTCGAGCGCGACAAGTACATGTCCAAGACCCACGTGGCCACTGCCGGCGGCTTCGTGCTGTCGGCGGCGCTGGCGATCCTGGTGCATGGCTTTGGCCTGCAGAGCAAGATTCTCGGTTATGCGCTGCTGGTGGCCACTGTGATCATGTTCACTGGGGCCATCTTCGTCTTCAAACGTCGCCTCAACCCGCCCGCGCGCCTGTCCAAGGGCCCGTGGATGCGCCTGCCGAAAAGCTTGCTGGTGTTCGCCACGAGCTTCTTCATCGCCACCCTGCCGGTTGCCGGCATCCTGCCGGCCAACGCCGGTGGTTGGGTGATGGTGGCCGTGCTTGGCCTGGGCGTGCTGTGGGGCGTGTCGGAACTGTTCTTCGGCATGACCTGGGGCGGGCCGATGAAGCATGCCTTCGCCGGTGCCTTGCACCTGGCCTGGCACCGCCGTGCCGAGCGCTTCGGCGGCGGCCGCTCCACTGGTCTCAAGCCGCTGGACCTGGAAGATCCGAATGCGCCGCTGGGCGTGGAAAAGCCGGTGGACTTCACCTGGAACCAGCTGCTCGGCTTCGACGCCTGCGTACAGTGCGGTAAATGTGAAGCCATGTGCCCGGCGTTTGCTGCCGGCCAGCCACTGAACCCGAAAAAACTCATCCAGGACATGGTCATCGGCCTGGCCGGCGGCACTGATGCCCAGTTCGCCGGCAGCCCTTACCCCGGCAAGCCAATCGGCGAGCACGGCGGCAATCCGCACCAGCCGATCGTCAATGGCCTGGTCGATGCCGAAACGCTGTGGTCGTGCACCACCTGCCGTGCCTGCGTAGAGGAATGCCCGATGATGATCGAGCATGTCGATGCCATCGTCGATATGCGCCGCCACCTCACCCTGGAAAAGGGTGCCACCCCGAACAAGGGCGCCGAGGTGCTGGACAACCTCATCGCTACCGACAACCCTGGCGGCTTCGCCCCTGGCGGGCGCATGAACTGGGCCGCCGACCTCAACCTGCAACTGCTGTCGGAGGTGAAAACCACCGAGGTGCTGTTCTGGGTGGGTGATGGTGCATTCGACATGCGTAACCAGCGCACCCTGCGCTCGTTCGTCAAGGTGCTGAAGGCCTCGGGCGTGGACTTTGCCGTGCTCGGCCTGGAAGAACGCGACAGCGGCGACGTGGCGCGCCGCCTGGGTGATGAAGCGACATTCCAGCAACTGGCCAAGCGCAACATCCAGACCCTGGCCAAGTACAAGTTCCAGCGCATCGTCACCTGCGACCCGCACAGCTTCCATGTGCTGAAGAACGAGTACGGCGCCCTGGGCGGCGACTACCAGGTGCAGCACCACAGCACCTACATCGCCGAGCTTATCGCGGCCAGGAAACTGAACCTGGGCCAGCACAAGGGCGGTAGCGTCACCTATCACGACCCGTGCTATCTGGGCCGTTACAACGGCGAGTATGAAGCACCGCGTGCAGTGCTCAAGGCGCTGGGTATCGAAGTGCGCGAGATGCAGCGTTCGGGCTTCCGTTCCCGTTGCTGCGGCGGTGGCGGCGGCGCGCCGATCACCGACATCCCAGGCAAGCAGCGTATCCCCGACATGCGCATGGACGACATCCGCGAAACCGAAGCCGAGCTGGTGGCCGTGGGTTGCCCACAGTGCACCGCCATGCTCGAAGGCGTGGTCGAACCACGCCCGCAGATCAAGGACCTGGCCGAGCTGGTGGCCGATGTGCTGATCGAAGAGGACACGCCCGCCGTCCCAAAGCCGCAAACGGCTAAACGTGAACCTGCGGAGGTGCACTGATGAGCGATATTATCCGCCGCGACCCACGCGCCGAGTGGATCGCCCGTAATCGCCTGCATCCGCTACATGCGGCCCTGCAGACGCAACAGACCCGCTGGATGGGGCCCAACGGCCTCGTCCGCAAGAATCCTCATGCGATCGCCGCAGGCTTCATCGGCCCGGCCGGCATCAAGCGCATCGACCGCAGCGGTGCCCAGCAGGGTACCGGTGTCGGCGGGCGGCGCACGGCGGCGGCCGAGGTCAAGCTGCCGCTGCACCAGGTGCCGGCCCCGGCGTTCTACATTGCCGTGGTACCAGATATGGTCGGTGGCCGCCTGAGCAGCCACGACCGCGACCTGCTCGGCCTGGCCCATAGCCTGGCTGGCAGCGACGGTGCAGTGCTGGCGGTGGTATTTGGCGAGCACAAGGAAAGTAACTTTTCCACAGCCGGCGTCGACCGCCTGCTGGTCATCGAAGGCGAGGCGTTCGACGGTTACGCACCCGAGCAGTTGGTGCAAGGCCTGCGGGCTGTGGATAACCAGTTCACGCCGCGCCACTGGCTGCTGCCCGACAGCCGCAGCGGTGGCGGCGAACTGGGCCGGCGCCTGGGCGCAGCGCTGGGCGAACGCCCGGCGACGCGGGTCTGGCAGGTCAAGGACGGCCAGTGCATTGGCCGTGCCGGTGCTGGCCAGCAGGACCTGCAGCGCGCTGTGCCGCGCTTGATCCTGGCAGCGGCGGAGTGTGCCGAACCGGTCAGCGAGACCCGCCACGAAGCGCTGCCGGTGGAGTTGTCCACAAGCGTGGCGCGCAGCCTGACACGTATCGAGGACCTGGGCTCGGTGGCCGTCGACCCAGCCACCATTGCCATGGCCGAGGCCGAATTCATCGTCTCGGGCGGCAACGGGGTCAAGGACTGGGACCTGTACCACCAGGCCACCGCAGCCCTGGGCGCTACCGAAGGTGCCTCGCGGGTGGCAGTGGACGACGGCTTCATGCCCCGCAACCGCCAAGTGGGGGCTACCGGCACCTGGGTTACCGCGCGTGTCTACGTGGCTGTGGGTATCTCGGGGGCGATCCAGCACCTGCAGGGTATCGGTGCCTGCGACAAGGTGGTGGCGATCAACATGGACCCGGGCTGCGACATGATCAAACGGGCTGACCTGTCGGTGATTGGCGACAGCTCGGCGATTCTCAAGGCGCTGATCGAGGCTGTGGACAACTACCGCAGCGGCGGCCAGCGCGACGCGGCATAAGGGCACGAGCATGAGTACGAAAGTGATCAGCCTGGTTTCCATCGGTGCCCACCCAAGCTCCGGTCGCGCCCGCCGCGCCGAGCAAGATGCCCGCGCCGTGGAACTGGGTTTGCAGCTGGCTGGGGATAACTTGCAGGTGGTGCATGCCGGTGACCCGCGCGAAGAGGCGCTGCGCGCCTACCTGGGTATGGGCCTGGACCACCTGGACGTGCTGGAGCAACCGGCCGGTGCGGATGTGCTGGGCGTGCTGGGCGATTATTTGCGCGACGCCGGGGCCCAGCTGGTGCTGACCGGCAGCCAGGCCGAGACTGGCGAGGGGTCGGGCATGTTGCCCTTCTTGCTGGCCGAAAAGCTGGGCTGGCCACTGATTGTGGGGTTGGCCGAAGTTGAGTCGATCGACAACGGCACTGCCCAGGTACTGCAGGCTTTGCCACGTGGCCAGCGACGTCGCTTGAAGGTGCGCCTGCCGTTGCTGGCGACTGTGGATAACGCGGCGCCCAAGCCGCGCCAGAGTGCCTTCGGGCCAGCGCGCCGGGGGGTACTGGCGGCGCGTAACGTGGCTATTGTCGAAGATGAACTGTTGGCCGAATCCGAGCTGCAACCGGCCCGTCCACGGCCCAAGCGCTTGAAGGTGATCAAGGCCAAGAGCGGCGCCGACCGCATGAAGGCGGCGACAGCCAAGGCCAGCGGCGGTGGGGGTAAGGTGTTGAAGGACGTGTCACCACAGGAAGGGGCCGAGGCGATCCTCAAGCTGTTGGTTGAAGAGGGCGTGCTGCGCTGAGTCTCACGCTGCCCTGCTGTGGGAGCGGACCAGGCCGTTCCCACAGCGAAGTACCAGGTAATCCAACGCTTGGCCCTCAGCGCGAATGACCCCGATCCCAATCCTTTCATCAAACCACTTCACAGTCCCTGCCTGACGGCTGTGCATAAGTAACCTCATGAGCGATGCCGAAATAGTGGCATTTACCCCATCACACCGCCGGGCGCGGCGAAACTGGTAGAAATGCCAGGGATGCGTGGTGTTACCCCCGAAATCTGTTCGTCAAGGTGTGGATAAAGTGTTTGCGCTTCGCTGCAGGCCTTGTGTTTCGGTGACTGGGAAGATTTGGTCAAAAATTGATCAGGTTATTGAAGGGAAGCCGAGCTGGTTTTGGGCCTTATCGCTTGAACTTGCCCACAATCACTGTGCGCTGCTCTGTGGATAACATGTTAGGGGTACGCCAGATCGCATAGGCTGGGCGGGCTGCAGTGGATCGATCAAAAAGTAACCGTATAGCAATGTTTCTCTCAATCGCCCTGCTAGCAAAGACATTGGGTTACTTATCAACAGGTCCTGCAGCCGCTGGCAAATAGTGCCCACATTCTCTGTTGGTGTCTTTGTGGGTAAGTTGTTTGAACTCTGCTGCAGGCCCTGAGAACCCTAGCCTCTGGCGAAATGTTCAAAAAATGAACAGCCTGGTGGAGGGGATGCCGTACACGGCATGGGCGACATCGCATCTTAGGTGACATGGAGCCTGTTGATAACTGACACAATTGCCAGTTTCTGAATGCCTCATGGACGATTAGGCTGGAGTTCGTCGCGTGCTAGCCACATCCTGGTATCAGCTATATGCCTTCCAAATTCATCACTTCCAGTCGCTACTCTGCATATGGCTATCGATCGCCCGCTCTGGGTTCTGCCCTTGCTTACAACGCTGAGCGGCTAGACCTGTTAACAGGGTGTTATCACCTAGGTAATGGCTACCGAGCCTACAACCCTGCATTGATGCGCTTCCAATCAGCAGACCGGTTGAGCCCGTTCGGAGAGGGTGGGATCAATGCTTACGCATATTGTCTGGGCGACCCGATCAACCATCGCGATCCCACGGGTCAGAAGGCCGAAGATTATCTGCTGCCAGCGCTGAGTGTCCTCACCAACCTGGTTGGGGTTTTCATCAGCTCTCTGCGCTTCAGATCATTCATAAAGCAAAGCCGGGTGGTTCAACCGAGGGGTGTGGAAGCCATTGCGCCTGACATTCCATTGCCAACTCGCAAAGATTGGCTGCTCTCCGGCGTCAGTGCCGCGTCAGGCGTTGCAGGGTTGACCGTGGGTGTGGCAAGGACGGTTGAGCCGGAAAATGGTTGGCAAACCTGGGCTTTGGTGGCACTGACTATTGTGTCGCTGGGCACCACAGCGTATGAAGCATGGGGGCTCGCTCAGGCCAAACCCTGGCGACCAAGTACTCCGCAACACCTGCTGCCGAGTATCCGGAGGGCTTCGCTTTAATCCCGGCTATCAGGGGAATTGCCCCATGCTCTGAAAACGCGGATAACGACATCAGCCGCTATCCGCTAGCACCAGAAAGTTACTGCGCCTGCACTTCCTTCAGATATGGCGCCGGCTCTGCTCCCAGGTTGTTCAGCATCCGACCGCTGTACCAGTCAATGAAGTTCACCACACCAAACTCGTAAGTCTTCGAATACGGGCCGGGCTGGTACGCGGTGGAGTTGATCCCACGCTGGTTCTCTTCCGCCAGGCGGCGGTCCTGGTCGTTGGTGGCGTCCCACACCTTGCGCATGCGTTCCGGGTCGTAATCGACGCCTTCCACGGCATCCTTGTGCACCAGCCACTTGGTGGTGACCATGGTTTCCTGGGCACTGATCGGCCACACGGTGAACACGATCATGTGGTCGCCCATGCAGTGGTTCCAGGAGTGCGGCAGGTGCAGGATGCGCATCGAGCCCAGGTCCGGGTTCTTGATGCGGCCCATCAGTTTCTGGCAGGCCTGCTTGCCGTCCATGGTCATCGACACGGTGCCCTTGAGCAGCGGCATGCGCACGATGCGGTTACGCAGGCCGTGGCTCTTGTGCAGGTACGGGATCTTTTCGGCTTCCCAGGCGGCGGCGGAGGCGGCCACGTGGTCCTTGAATTCCTGGCTGGCACGCGGGTCGTTGGTGTCGTCCCATTCCAGCAGGGTTTGCAGCAGTTCCGGGTGCGAACCGGAGCAGTGGTAGCACTCGCGGTTGTTTTCCAGCACCAGTTTCCAGTTGGCCTTTTCCATCAAGGTGGTCTGCACCGCCACCTTGGTGTTCTCCATGTCGTACGGTTCCATGTAGTGCTCGAGCGTGGCCAGGAACTCGTCGATGGCGGGCGGGTTTTCCGCCAGGCTGATGAAGATGTAGCCGCCGGCCACCTTCACGTTCACTGGCTTCAGGCCATATTCCTTCATGTCGAAGTCGGCGCCCATCTCTGTGCCGGCGAACAGCAGGCGACCGTCCAGTTCGTAGGTCCACTGGTGGTAGTGGCAGACCAGCTTGGCCACCTTGCCTTTGTCGCTGACGCACAGGCGTGAACCGCGGTGACGGCAGACGTTGTGGAAGGCGTGCACCTTACCTTCGGCACCCCGGATAACGATGATCGGGTTCTTGCCGATCTGCAGGGTGATGTAGTTGCCTTTCGCCGGGATCTCGCAGGTCATGCCGGCGATCAGCCATTCCTTGTGGAAGATCTCCTGCATGTCGATCTGGAACAGACGCTCGTCGGTGTAGAAAGGCTGGGGCAGCGAGTAGGTTCGCTCGCGGGTCTGCAGCATCTCGGCGGTGGCCTTGCGTGCAGGTTCCAGTGGATCGCCCAGGCTCAGGGTTGCGGTGACGTCCATCGTGTATTCCTCGGGGCCGTGTGCGGCCGGCAAAAGGTGGCTAATCGTTGTGGTGGTGCCGCAAGGCTGCTTGTCAGAAAACAGCATGTTGTTTTGCCGTGGAGTGTGCGTCCGAAGACGCCGCGAACCGTATCCATGGACGACATGGCCGATTTGAATAACGACGCGCCAGCCCTTGTATCGCGGGGCTGGTCGCGATAAGCACGCCGATGTCGCTGGCAGGAATGTACGTCGCTCTCAGCTTGCGCATTATCCAAGCCATATAAAGCCCGATAGTCGGCTGCTGGAGATGAACATGTCCGATACCTTCCTCAATCCGGTCACTACCCAGACCTGGGCCAACGGCCGCCACATCGTGCGCTGCGTCAAGGTCATCCAGGAGACCTGGGACGTGCGCACCTTCTGCTTCATGGCCGACCAGCCAATCTTGTTCTTCTTCAAGCCAGGGCAGTTCGTCACCCTGGAGCTGGAGATCGAAGGCAAGCCGGTGATGCGTTCATACACCATTTCCAGCTCGCCATCGGTGCCGTACAGCTTCTCGATCACCGTCAAGCGTGTGCCGGGTGGCTTGGTGTCGAACTTCCTGCACGACACCATGCACGAAGGCGCCGAGCTGCCGGTGCACGGGCCGGTGGGGCTGTTCAACGCCATCGACTTTCCTGCTGGCAAGGTGCTGTACCTGTCGGGCGGCGTCGGTATTACCCCGGTAATGTCGATGGCGCGGTGGTTCTACGACACCAATGCCAACGTCGACATGGTGTTCGTCCACAGCGCCCGTTCGCCGAAAGACATCATCTACCACCGCGAGCTGGAACAGATGGCGTCGCGCATCCCCAACTTCAGCCTGCACATCATTTGCGAGAAGCACGGGCTGGGTGAGCCGTGGGCGGGTTACCGCGGTTACCTGAACCAGCGGCTGATGGAGTTGATTGCGCCTGACTACATGGAGCGCGTTGTGTTCTGCTGTGGCCCGACGCCGTACATGACGGCGGTCAAGCGCATGCTTGAAGCGGTCGGCTTCGACATGAAGAATTATCACGAGGAGTCGTTCGGTGCTACGCCGCCAGAGGCCAAGGCCGATGCGGTGGAGCACGCCGAGCAGGCCGCCGATGCGCCTGAGCTGGATGTTTCCGACCTCAACCTGGTGGAGTTCATCGGCAGCGAGAAGAGCATCCGCATCGCCCCGGGCGAGACCGTGCATGCCGCGGCGGCCAAGGTTGGCCTGATGATCCCGAAAGCCTGTGGTATGGGCATTTGCGGGACGTGCAAAGTGCTCAAGCTGGGCGGCGAAGTAGAGATGGAACACAACGGCGGCATCACCGAAGATGATGAAGCCGAGGGCTACATCCTGTCGTGCTGCAGTGTGCCGAAAGGGGATGTGCGGATCGATTACTGATCCAGTAATGCTGGGGCTGCCTTGCAGCCCATTCGCGGGACTAGCCCGCTCCCACAGGGATCGCGCTAGATTCTCGAAATTAAGCAAGACAGTTGCACCCACAGGTTCAGCGCAGTCTTCCGGCCAGCGCTGGGGCTGCCCTCAGCTGGTTTGTGGCACAAGCCGGCTCTCACAGGTTGTGACAGGTCTGAAGGCTCCGGTAAACCTGTGGGAGCGGGCTTGACCCGCGAAAGGGCCATCAGATCCAGACAGCATCCCAATGTGGGTAGTCGCCCGCACGGTCAGTCAGCCCGGCTCTTATGGGATTGGCAACGATGTACCTCGCCACTTGCAGCACACTCTCTTCCCGGCGCAAGGCCCGGTCCTGATAGCCCGGCTGCCATATTTTCTGGCGTGACATACCCCGCCGATAAAGCGCATGACTGCTTCGGGATTTGAACCTGCGCATCAAGCAGCACAACGTGCCACTTCGTAATTCGACGAGCCAATCAACATGGTCAGGCATAACCACCCAGGCCAATGATCGGCAAAGCCCATCGAGCTCCGCCTGTCTCAATTGCAGGATCACGCCACGGGCGTAGTTGAATTGGGTGAAGATCTGCTGGCGTTCATGAGTGACCGTGGTCAGCAGATAAAGCCCGCCGGGCTGAGAAAAACGGCCGCGGCGCAGCAGATGGGATTGAGCACGGTCCATGTGATGTCCCTGGAGTGAGATCTGGGATAACACTAGGTGAGATGTCAGTAGCCTGAGGTGGTGAATGGTTGCTGGATGTTGGGTATCAATGCTGGCCTCTTCACGGGGCAAACCAGCGCAGAACCTGTGGGAGCGGGCTTGACCCGCGAATGGGCCGCACCGCGGCCCCAACATTGTCAGGTACGGAAACGTGCCACCAGGCCATTCAGGTCCACGGCGAGCCGCGACAACTCCGCGCTCGCCGCGCTGGTCTGGTGCGCCCCGGTAGCGCTCTGCACCGACAGGTCATTGATGTTCACCAGGTTGCGGTCCACTTCCCGCGCCACCTGTGCCTGCTCTTCCGCCGCGCTGGCAATCACCAGGTTACGCTCGTTGATCTGCGCTACCGCCCCGGCAATCGTGTCCAGCGCCATGCCCGCACCGCGGGCGATGTTCAGCGTCGATTCGGCGCGTTCGGTGCTGGTGCGCATCGACTCAACCGCTTCTTCGGTACCCCCCTGGATGCTGCCGATCATCCGCTCGATTTCACTGGTCGACTGCTGGGTACGATGGGCCAGCGCGCGCACTTCATCGGCGACCACGGCAAATCCACGGCCTGCTTCACCGGCACGCGCCGCTTCGATGGCAGCGTTCAGCGCCAACAGGTTGGTCTGGTCGGCCAGCCCTCGAATCACATCCAGCACTTTGCCGATATCACGCGATTGCTCGGCCAGGTGGGTGATCAGTTTCGCCGTAGCCTGCACATCACCGCTCATGCGCTCGATGGCGCCGACCGTTTCCATCACCAGGTCACGACCATCGCCGGTCGAGCGGCTGGCTTCGCTGGACGCTTCGGAAGTGCTCACGGCATTGCGCGCCACTTCTTCCACAGCGCTGGTCATTTCCGTAACGGCCGTGGCGGCTTGTTCGATTTCGTTGTTCTGTTGCTGCAGGCCGCGGGCACTTTCGTCGGTGACCGCATTCAGCTCTTCGGCCGCCGAGGCCAATTGGGTGGCGGAGCCGGCGATCTGTTGCAGGGTGTCACGCAGCTTGTCCTGCATGCGCGCCATGGCGCGCAACAAGCGGGCCGCTTCATCAGTGCCTTCGGCGCGGATGACGTGGGTCAGGTCACCGTCGGCGACCTGCTCGGCACTCTTGAGCGCTTCTTCGATGGGCTTGACGATGCTGCGGGTCAGCAGGAACGCGCAGAGGAAAGTCAGCACGGTGGCCGCGACCAGCAGGCCGATCACCAGGGCGAAGGCGACCGCGTACTGGCTGGCGGCCTTTTCGTTGGTGGCGCGGGTCTGGTCGGTGTTGATGCGCACCAAAGTGTCCATCACCTTGTTGACCTGCTCGGAGTTGGCCAGCAGGTCGCGGTTGAGCAGATCGCGCAATTCGGCAGTACGGTCGGCCTGGCTGAGGCTGCGCATGCGCGATTCCAGCTGGCGGTACTGGTTGAGCAACTGGCCGTACTGGTCGAATGCAGCCTGTTCGTCAGCGGCGCCGATCATCGGCAGGTAGGCCTGGCGTGCGCGGTCGATCTGGGCGTTACGCTGGTCCAGCAAGGCAAGGGTGTCGCGCAGGGTTTCCGGTTCGCGGTTGAGCAGCAGGCGGTAGGAGAGGGTGCGCATGCGCAGGTTAAGCGCGGTGAGCTCGTCGAGGATCTTGATACTCGGCACGCTGACCTGCTCGATAACCACGCCGGCCTGGCGGATGTTGCCCATCTGCACCAGCGAGAAGATACCAAGGCCGAGCATCAGCAGGCCGATTAGCGCGAAGCTGAGCAGCGCGCGCGGGGCAATATTCATGTTGCGTAGAGACATGGAAGAAGGGATCCAGGCAGGGAAAAGAACGTGAGTGAAGTGCGACGAAATGGGACTTACCGGGCTATCGGTCGTGACTGACCAGTCTTGAGTGCCTGCCGTCAAAATTGTGAGGTAGCTAACCATTTCCTGACCGGCGGTTGACCCAGGTCGGAACAAGGGGGTGGTTCCTCTGTCAATCTGCGGGTTAGACACGTTGTGATTCCGATATTTAATGGCGATGGGCCGCACTTTTCTTTATCGTGTGCGCCCCTCGCAACAACCTGAGATAGACCCATGCTGGAAGCTTCCCTGAATCAAATCGAGCAACTGGTCAGCGACCTGATGCAGAAGAACGCTCAACTCACCGAGCAGAACACCGCCCTCGGCCAGGAACTGGCCCAGGCCAAGGAAGAAAACGAAACCCTGCAGCTCTCGCTGATGGAGCAGGAAGAGAAGAACGGCGCTACCGCAGCGCGCATCCAGGCCTTGGTTGATCGCGCCAGCGCGGGCGTTGTCGGCGCATGAGACTGCAAGAGCAGCCGATCAATGTCGTGTCGATTCTCGGCATCGACTATTCGATCAAGGCGCCCGAAGGCCAGGAAGAAACCCTGGCCCAGGCGGTACGGATGCTCAACACTGCCCTGAACGAGACCAAGCGCCAGTACCCGACCTTGATCGGTGACAAGTTGCTGGTGCTGGCTGCCCTCAACCTTTGCTCCAAGCAAGTTGAGCTGCAGAAGGAACATCAGCAGACGCTGGCGCGCACCCAAGCGCAGATCGATGCCACGGTGGATGCCATCGTGCGGACCATTGCAGAGCAATAAGACCGCACACCGTCCCGTGTAGGAGCGGGTTTACCCGCGAAAGCGTCAGTGGCTTCAACATCGCATTCGCGGGTAAGCCCGCTCCTACAGGGTGCATCTGATTGCTTCAGATCACTGGATTAACTGGATACGCAAGTGTATACACTTCCCGCAAAACAATAATGTTGCGGGGGTAGGGCATGGGCATCTGGCGCAAGAGCATCCAGTGGCAATTGATCACCAGCATGGGCGCTGCCCTGCTGGCGAGCATTCTGGTGGTGGTCATTATCTTCACCGTGGCGCTCAATCGCCTCACCGACCGCTATCTGGTCGACACTGCCCTGCCAGCCAGCATCGAAGCCATCCGCAATGACATCGAGCGCATGCTGGGCCAACCGCTGGTCGCTGCCGCGGACATTGCCGGTAACACCCTGCTGCGCGACTGGCTTGCTGCCGGTGAAGATCCCGCGCAGGCACCCCAATTCATCGAATACCTAAACGCCGCCAAACAGCGCAACCACGCCTTTACTGCGCTGTTCGCCTCGACTGAAACCGGCCACTACTACAACGAGAACGGCCTGGACCGCACCCTCAGCCGCAGCAACCCCAAGGACAAGTGGTTTTACGGTTACATCGACAGCGGCGCTGAGCGGTTCATCAACATCGACATCGATGGAGCCACCGGCGAACTGGCACTGTTTATCGACTATCGAGTGGAAAAAGAAGGCAAGCTAGTAGGTGTGGCCGGCATGGGCTTGCGCATGACCGAGTTATCGAAGTTGATCCACGACTTCAGCTTTGGGGAGCACGGCAAGGTGTTCCTGGTGCGCAACGATGGCCTGATCCAGGTGCATCCCGATGCTGCCTTCAGTGGTAAGCGCCAGCTTGCCGAGCAGCTTGGCGCGGACGCAGCCAAAGGTGTCATGGCCGGCGGCGGGAGCCTGCGTAGCAGCCGCTTCAGCCGTGACGGCGAGCGCTACCTGGCGCTGGGCCTGCCGCTACGCGACCTCAACTGGACCCTTGTGGCCGAAGTGCCAGAGTCGGAAATTTACGCGCAAATGCATCAGGCCCTCTGGCTGACCAGCCTCATCGGTGGCGCCGTCGCGTTGGTGTCACTGCTGTTGGTGGTACTGCTGGCGCGTGGCCTGGTGCGGCCGATTCGCCGGGTTACCGCCGCGTTGGTTCAGATTGGCGGTGGAGCGGGTGATCTCAGCCACCGGCTGGACGATTCGCGTCAGGATGAACTGGGTGACCTGGCCCGTGGTTTCAACCGCTTCCTGGACAGCCAGCGCAGCCTGATCGGCGAGGTGTTGAGTACCTCCGAGCGGCTGCGGCGGGCCGTGGAGCAGGTAACCCAGGTGGTGGACAACACCGCCGAGCGCTCCGGGCGCCAGCAGGAGATGACCGAGATGGTCGCCACTGCTGTACACGAGATGGGCCTGACCGTGCAGGACATCGCCCGCAATGCCGGCGATGCGGCGCAGGCGTCGCAGTCGGCACGAGACGAGGCGTTGCAGGCCCGCGAGGTGGTGCAACGATCCATTCGTGGCATCGAGGGCATGTCAGGCGACATCGGCAAGGCGGCCGATGCCGTCAGCCAGCTGGCCGACGAAGTCGCCTCGGTCGATGAAGTGCTCGCGGTAATCCGCAGCATTTCCGAGCAGACCAACCTGCTCGCGCTGAACGCTGCCATTGAGGCAGCGCGGGCAGGGGAGATGGGGCGCGGGTTCGCTGTGGTGGCCGATGAAGTACGTACGCTGGCCCGGCGCACACAGCTGTCCACCGATGAGGTGCAGCAGATGATCCAGCGCCTGAAGCTAGGTGCAGGTTCAGCGGTGAGTTCAATGCAGGCAGGGCAGCAGGCAACCGGCAGTGGCGTGGAATCGAGCCAGCGCACCGGGGCATCGCTGAGCGCGATTACCGACCAGGTAGAGCACATCAGTGATATGAACCACCAGGTGGCCACGGCTACCGAGGAGCAGTCGGCGGTGACCGAGGAAATCAACCGGACGGTGCAGGGGATTTCCGATTTGGCGCGTGAGACGGCGGCGGAGGTGCAAGGGTGCCGGGAGGAGTGCCAGGCGTTGCGTGGGTTGGCTGATGACCTGGCGCGACAGATGGGTGGGTTCAGGCTTTAGATCGCCGGGGCCGCGAGGCGGCCCCGGTACTCGCTCAACCGCCAATGATCGCGCGGATATCCGCCGCCAGTTCACGCACCCGCGCTTCTTCGGTATCCCACGAGCACATGAAGCGCGCGCCACCGCTGCCGATGAAGGTATAGAAGCGCCAGCCCTTGCCACGCAGGGCCTCGATGGCGTGCTCCGGCATCTGCAGGAATACCCCGTTGGCCTCTACCGGGAACATCAGCTCCACCCCTGGCAAGTCACTCACCAGCGAAGCCAGCAACTGCGCGCAATGATTGGCATGGCCGCCATGGCGCAACCAGGCGCCATTCTCCAGCAGCCCGACCCATGGCGCCGACAGGAAGCGCATTTTCGACGCCAATTGCCCGGCCTGCTTGCAGCGGTAGTCGAAGTCTTCGGCCAGCTGGCGGTTGAAGAACAGGATAGCCTCCCCCACCGCCATGCCGTTCTTGGTGCCACCAAAGCACAGCACGTCGACGCCGGCCTTCCAGGTCAGCTCGGCTGGGCTGCAACCCAGGAACGAGCAGGCATTGGTGAAGCGCGCGCCGTCCATGTGCAGGTTGAGGCCCAGCTCCTTGCAGGTAGCGCTGATCGCCTTCAATTCGTCAGGGCGATAGACGGTGCCGACCTCGGTTGCCTGGGTGATGGTGACCACGCGTGGCTTGGGGTAGTGAATGTCCTGGCGCTTGAGCGCCACTTCGCGGATCGACTCAGGCGTCAACTTGCCGTTGACGCTGGGTGCGGTCAGCAGCTTGGAACCGTTGGAGAAGAACTCTGGGGCGCCGCATTCGTCGGTTTCGACGTGGGCGGTCTCGGAGCAGATCACGCTGTGATAGCTCTGGCACAGCGACGCCAGGGCCAGGGAGTTGGCAGCGGTGCCGTTGAACGCGAAGAACACTTCGCAGTCGGTTTCGAACAGCTTGCGGAAGTACTCCGATGCACGCTCGGTCCACTGGTCGTCGCCGTAGGCGCGGTCGTGGCCGTGGTTGGCTTTTTCCATCGCCGCCCAGGCTTCGGGGCAGATGCCGGAATAGTTGTCGCTGGCGAATTGTTGGCTCTTGTCTGTCATGGCACGGTCCTGTGAACGACGCAGATCAGCACTCTAAACCATCGATTCAGCACTTGCCTATACAACCCGTGCATCGGCTGATTTCTGTGTTGCCCGGGCTGGCCCTTTCGCGGGTGAACCCGCTCCCACAGGGCGCCGCAAGCCTTCAGAGCGCCGCCGTACCGGTGGGAGCGGGTTCACCCGCGAAAGGGCCAGCACAAACAGCACAACAGCGAATGTCGTAAACGCGCCATTGCAAGGCGTGCGCAGGCATCTGACCCAACCCCGCCAGTCATACCATCGCCACAAAGGGCCACAGTGTCCCACGACAAAAAACGATCGCTGCCGGGAGATACACGATGTTCAGCAAGCAAGACCAGATCCAGGGTTACGATGATGCACTGCTGGCGGCGATGAATGCCGAAGAACAGCGCCAGGAAGACCACATCGAGCTGATCGCCTCGGAAAACTACACCTCCAAGCGCGTGATGCAGGCCCAAGGCAGCGGCCTGACCAACAAGTACGCCGAAGGCTACCCGGGCAAGCGCTACTACGGTGGCTGCGAGCACGTAGACAAGGTAGAAGCCCTGGCCATCGAGCGCGCCAAGCAGCTGTTCGGTGCCGACTACGCCAACGTCCAGCCGCACTCCGGCTCGTCGGCCAACGGGGCCGTCTACCTGGCACTGCTGCAGGCCGGTGACACCATCCTTGGTATGAGCCTGGCCCACGGCGGCCACCTGACCCACGGCGCCAAAGTGTCGTCCTCTGGCAAGCTGTACAACGCTGTGCAATACGGCATCGACACCAACACCGGCCTGATCGACTATGACGAAGTCGAGCGCCTGGCGGTCGAACACAAGCCAAAAATGATCGTTGCCGGTTTCTCGGCCTACTCCAAGACCCTCGACTTCCCACGCTTCCGCGCCATCGCCGACAAGGTCGGTGCGCTGCTGTTCGTCGACATGGCCCACGTCGCCGGCCTGGTTGCCGCTGGCCTGTACCCGAACCCGATCCCGTTCGCCGACGTGGTAACCACCACCACCCACAAGACCCTGCGCGGTCCACGTGGTGGCCTGATCCTGGCCAAATCCAACGAAGAGATCGAGAAAAAGCTCAACGCCGCAGTATTCCCAGGCGCCCAGGGCGGCCCGCTGATGCATGTGATCGCCGCCAAGGCCGTGTGCTTCAAGGAAGCGCTGGAGCCTGGCTTCAAGGCCTACCAGCAACAAGTGATCGAAAACGCCCAGGCCATGGCCCAGGTGTTCATCGACCGCGGCTACGACGTGGTGTCCGGTGGCACCGACAACCACCTGTTCCTGGTCAGCCTGATTCGCCAGGGCCTTACCGGTAAAGATGCCGACGCCGCCCTGGGCCGCGCCCACATCACCGTCAACAAGAACGCAGTGCCGAACGACCCGCAGTCGCCGTTCGTCACCTCGGGCCTGCGCATCGGTACCCCGGCCGTTACCACCCGCGGCTTCAAGGTCGCCCAGTGCGTGGCCCTGGCCGGTTGGATCTGCGACATCCTCGACAACCTCGGTGACGCCGACGTCGAAGCCGATGTGGCCAAGAACGTCGCGGCGCTGTGCGCTGATTTCCCTGTTTACCGCTGAGTGGAGTAAACGACCATGCAACGCTACTCGGGCTTCGGCCTTTTCAAGCACTCCCTCAGCCACCACGAGAACTGGCAGCGCATGTGGCGCACGCCGACCCCTAAAAAGGTCTACGACGTGGTCATCGTCGGCGGTGGCGGCCATGGCCTGGCCACGGCCTACTACCTGGCCAAGGAACACGGCATCACCAACGTTGCCGTGATCGAGAAGGGTTACCTGGGCGGCGGCAACACCGCCCGTAACACCACCATCGTGCGTTCCAACTACCTGTGGGACGAATCGGCGCACCTGTACGAGCACGCCATGAAGCTGTGGGAGGGCCTGTCCCAGGACCTCAACTACAACGTGATGTTCTCCCAGCGCGGCGTGTACAACCTGTGCCACACCTTGCAGGACATTCGTGACTCCGAGCGCCGCGTCAGCGCCAACCGCCTCAACGGTGTCGATGGCGAGCTGCTGAACACCGCCCAGGTCGCGGCCGAAATCCCGTACCTGGACTGCTCGAAGAACACCCGTTACCCGATCCTTGGCGCCACCGTTCAGCGCCGTGGTGGCGTGGCCCGCCACGACGCCGTGGCCTGGGGCTATGCCCGCGCTGCCGACGCCCTGGGCGTGGACCTGATCCAGCAGACCGAAGTGATCGGCTTCCGCAAGGAAAACGGCGCGGTCATCGGCGTGGAAACCAACAAAGGCTTCATCGGCGCCAAGCGCGTCGGTGTGGTCACCGCGGGTAACTCCGGGCACATGGCCAAGCTGGCCGGTTTCCGCCTGCCGCTGGAATCGCACCCGCTGCAAGCGCTGGTATCCGAGCCGATCAAGCCGATCATCGACAGCGTGATCATGTCCAACGCCGTACACGGCTACATCAGCCAATCCGACAAGGGCGACCTGGTGATCGGTGCCGGTATCGACGGTTGGGTCGGCTACGGTCAGCGCGGTTCCTACCCGGTGATCGAGCACACCCTGCAGGCCATCGTCGAGATGTTCCCCAACCTCTCGCGCGTGCGCATGAACCGCCAGTGGGGCGGCATTGTGGATACCTCGCCGGACGCTTGCCCGATCATCACCAAGACCCCGGTCAAGAACATGTTCTTCAACTGCGGTTGGGGTACTGGCGGCTTCAAGGCGACCCCGGGTTCGGGCAACGTCTTCGCCGCGAGCCTGGCCAAGGGCGAAATGCACCCACTGGCCGCGCCGTTCTCCATGGACCGTTTCTACAACGGCGCACTGATCGACGAACACGGCGCCGCCGCCGTCGCCCACTAACCGGAGACACCGTCATGTTGCATATTTTCTGTCCCCACTGCGGCGAGCTGCGCTCCGAAGAAGAGTTCCACGCCTCTGGCCAGGCGCATATCGCCCGCCCGCTGGACCCTGCCGCCTGCTCCGACGAGGAGTGGGGTACCTACATGTTCTACCGTGACAACCCGCGCGGTATTCACCACGAACTGTGGGACCACGTTGCCGGCTGCCGCCAGTACTTCAACGTCACCCGCGACACCGTGACCTATGAAATTCTGGAAACCTACAAGATTGGCGAAAAGCCGCAAGTGACCGCCAACGGTAAAGCTGCCAGCGCACCGTCCGCTGTCAAAGGCCAAGGGGAAAAAGTATGAGCCAGACCTATCGCCTCGCCAGCGGCGGCCGTATCGACCGCAGCAAGGTCCTGAACTTCACCTTCAACGGCAAGACCTACCAGGGTTATGCCGGTGACAGCCTGGCCGCCGCGTTGCTGGCCAACGGCGTCGACATCGTCGGCCGTAGCTTCAAGTACTCGCGCCCACGCGGCATCATCGCCGCCGGTACCGAAGAGCCGAACGCCATTCTGCAGATCGGCTCCAGCGAAGCCACCCAGATCCCTAACGTGCGTGCTACCCAGCAGGCACTGTACGCAGGCCTGGTAGCCAACAGCACCAACGGCTGGCCGAACGTCAACAACGACGTCATGGGCATCCTTGGCAAGGTCGGTGGCAGCATGATGCCGCCAGGCTTCTACTACAAAACCTTCATGTACCCGAAATCGTTCTGGATGACTTACGAGAAGTACATCCGCAAGGCAGCCGGCCTGGGCCGCGCACCGCTGCAGAACGACCCGGACAGCTACGACTACATGAACCAGCACTGCGACGTGCTGATCGTCGGCGCTGGCCCAGCTGGCCTGGCCGCGGCACTGGCCGCTGCGCGCAGCGGTGCCCGTGTGATTCTGGCTGACGAACAGGAAGAGTTCGGTGGCAGCCTGCTCGACACCCGCGAAACCCTCGACGGCAAGCCTGCCGCTGATTGGGTAAGCGCCGTGGTCAAAGAGCTGGAAGGCCTGCCGGAAGTGACCCTGCTGCCACGCGCCACGGTCAACGGCTACCACGACCATAACTTCCTGACCATTCACGAGCGCCTCACCGACCACCTTGGCGACCGCGCCCCGATCGGCCAGGTTCGCCACCGCGTGCACCGTGTTCGCGCCAAGCGCGTGGTCCTGGCTGCCGGCGCCCACGAGCGCCCGCTGGTATACGGCAACAACGACGTGCCGGGCAACATGCTGGCCGGTGCCGTGTCCACCTACGTGCGCCGTTACGGCGTGGCCCCGGGCCGCAAGCTGGTGCTGTCGACCAACAACGACCACGCCTACCGCGCTGCGCTGGACTGGCACGACGCTGGCCTGCAAGTGGTCGCCATCGCCGATGCCCGCCATAACCCACGTGGCTCACTGGTTGAAGAAGCGCGTGCCAAAGGCATTCGTATCCTCACCTCCAGCGCCGTGATCGAGGCCAAAGGCAGCAAGCACGTCACCGGCGCCCGCGTGGCGGCCATCGATGTGCAGGCGCACAAAGTCACCAGCCCAGGCGAAACCCTCGAGTGCGACCTGATCGCAACCTCCGGTGGCTACAGCCCGATCGTGCACTTGGCTTCGCACCTGGGCGGTCGCCCGGTATGGCGTGACGACATCCTCGGCTTCGTGCCAGGCGATGCCCCGCAAAAACGCGAGTGCGTGGGTGGCATCAACGGCGTTTATGCCCTGGGTGATGTGATTGCCGACGGTTTCGAAGGCGGCGTTCGCGCAGCCACCGAGGCGGGCTTCAAAGCCGCTGTCGGCACCCTGCCAAAAACCGTGGCGCGCAAGGAAGAGGCCACCGTGGCATTGTTCCAGGTGCCGCACGACAAAGGCACCAAGGGGCCGAAGCAGTTCGTCGACCAGCAGAACGACGTGACCGCCGCCGGTATCGAGCTGGCCACCCGTGAAGGCTTCGAGTCGGTAGAGCACGTAAAGCGCTACACCGCGCTGGGCTTCGGTACCGACCAGGGCAAGCTGGGCAACATCAACGGCCTGGCCATCGCCGCTCGCTCGATCGGCATCACTATCCCGGAAATGGGCACCACCATGTTCCGCCCCAACTACACGCCGGTTACCTTCGGTGCAGTAGCGGGCCGTCATTGTGGCCACCTGTTCGAGCCCGTCCGCTTCACCGCCCTGCATGCCTGGCATGTGAAGAACGGCGCCGAGTTCGAAGACGTCGGCCAGTGGAAGCGCCCTTGGTACTTCCCCAAAGCCGATGAAGACATCCATGCCGCCGTGGCCCGTGAATGCAAGGCTGTGCGCGACAGCGTGGGCCTGCTGGACGCCTCGACCCTGGGCAAGATCGACATCCAGGGCCCGGACGCGCGTGAGTTCCTCAACCGCATCTACACCAACGCCTGGACCAAGCTCGACGTGGGCAAGGCCCGCTACGGCCTGATGTGCAAGGAAGACGGCATGGTCTTCGACGACGGCGTGACCGCCTGCGTCGGTGACAACCACTTCATCATGACCACCACCACCGGCGGTGCCGCCCGCGTGCTGCAGTGGATGGAGCTGTACCACCAGACCGAATGGCCGGAGCTGAAGGTGTACTTCACCTCGGTCACCGACCACTGGGCCACCATGACCCTGTCCGGTCCTAACAGCCGCAAGCTGCTGAGCGAGCTGACCGACATCGACATGGACAAGGAAGCGTTCCCGTTCATGACCTGGAAGGAAGGCAACGTCGGTGGCGTGCCGGCCCGCGTGTTCCGTATCTCGTTCACCGGCGAGCTGTCGTACGAAGTGAACGTGCAGGCCAACTACGCGATGGGCGTGCTGGAGCAGATCATCGAGGCTGGCAAGAAGTACAACCTGACCCCGTACGGTACCGAGACCATGCACGTACTGCGTGCAGAGAAGGGCTTCATCATCGTGGGCCAGGACACCGATGGTTCGATGAACCCGGACGACCTGAACATGAGCTGGTGCGTTGGCCGCAACAAGCCGTTCTCGTGGATCGGCCTGCGTGGCATGAACCGCGAAGATTGCGTACGTGAGAACCGCAAGCAGCTGGTGGGCCTGAAGCCGGTCGACCCGACCAAGTGGCTGCCGGAAGGCGCCCAACTGGTGTTCGACCCGAAACAACCGATCCCGATGGACATGGTCGGCCACGTCACCTCCAGCTACGCGTCCAACTCCCTGGGCTACTCGTTCGCCATGGGCGTGGTCAAGGGCGGCCTCAAGCGCATGGGCGAGCGTGTCTACTCGCCGCAGGCGGATGGCAGCGTGATCGAGGCGGAGATCGTGTCTTCGGTGTTCTTCGATCCGAAGGGTGAGCGGCAGAACGTCTAAGGCCCCCGGTCCAACCGGTGCCAGGCGTGGAATGAGGTCTCTGTGGGAGCGGGCGTGCCCGCGAAGAGGGCGGTGAATTCAACATCGCATTCGCGGGCATGCCCGCTCCCACAGGATGGCCGTCTCCCGCAGGCACCGTGGTCGAATCCAGAATTCAAGGCAGGTAAGAAATGAGCGCTATCAACGTCTTCCAGCAAAACCCCGGCGCCGAGGCCAAGGCCCAGTCGCCACTGCACCATGCCGACCTGGCCAGCCTGGTTGGCAAAGGCCGCAAGAACGCAGGTGTAACCCTGCGTGAGAAGAAGTTTCTCGGTCACCTGACCATCCGTGGTGATGGCCACAACCCGGAATTCGCCGCTGGCGTGCACAAGGCCCTGGGCCTGGAGCTGCCGGTAGCCCTGACCGTGGTTGCCAATGGTGAAACCTCGCTGCAATGGGTAGGCCCCGATGAATGGCTGCTGATCGTCCCAGGCGGCCAGGAACTGGCGGTCGAGCAAAAGCTGCGCGCGGCCCTCGAAGGCCAGCACATCCAGGTAGTCAATGTCAGTGGCGGGCAAAGCCTGCTGGAGCTGCGTGGCCCGAACGTGCGCGAAGTGCTGATGAAGTCCACCAGCTATGATGTTCACCCGAACAACTTCCCGGTGGGCAAGGCCGTGGGCACCGTGTTCGCCAAGTCGCAACTGGTGATCCGCCGCACTGCTGAAGACACCTGGGAGCTGGTGATTCGCCGCAGCTTCGCCGATTACTGGTGGCTGTGGCTGCAGGACGCTTCTGCCGAATACGGCCTGAGCATCGAAGCCTAAGGAGCAAGAACATGAGTCGGGCACCGGATACCTGGATTCTCACCGCCGACTGCCCGAGCATGCTCGGCACCGTCGACGTGGTGACGCGTTACCTCTTCGAGCAGCGCTGCTACGTGACGGAGCACCACTCCTTCGATGACCGGCAGTCGGGACGCTTCTTCATTCGCGTCGAGTTCCGCCAGCCGGACGATTTTGACGAGGCTGGCTTTCGTGCTGGCCTTGCCGAGCGTAGCGATGCGTTCGACATGGCTTTCGAGCTGACCGCGCCCAACCACCGCCCCAAGGTGGTGATCATGGTGTCCAAGGCCGACCATTGCCTGAATGACCTGCTGTATCGCCAGCGTATTGGGCAGCTGGGCATGGACGTGGTCGCGGTGGTGTCCAACCACCCTGATCTCGAACCGCTGGCGCAGTGGCACAAGATCCCTTATTACCACTTTGCGCTCGACCCCAATGACAAGCCTGGGCAAGAACGCAAGGTGCTGAAGGTGATCGAGGAAACCGGCGCGGAGCTGGTAATCCTGGCGCGCTACATGCAGGTGCTGTCGCCAGAGCTGTGCCGGCGCCTGGATGGCTGGGCGATCAACATCCACCACTCGCTGTTGCCAGGGTTCAAGGGCGCCAAACCTTACCACCAGGCATACAACAAGGGCGTGAAGATGGTGGGCGCCACGGCGCATTACATCAATAACGACCTCGACGAAGGGCCGATCATTGCCCAGGGCGTCGAGGTGGTGGACCACAGCCATTACCCGGAAGACCTGATTGCCAAAGGGCGCGATATCGAATGCCTGACCCTGGCGCGGGCTGTGGGTTATCACATCGAGCGGCGGGTGTTCCTCAACGCCAACCGGACTGTCGTTCTCTGACATCCTGTATGGGCCGATTCGCGGGCTTGTCCCGCGAATGGCCTCACACCTTTGTACCTGCCGCTAAAAGGCATCTCCCTGTCGCTCCCAGTCAGCGCACATCTGGCCATCCGGCCCACAATTCCCTCATTCCAGAAACACATGCCGCCCACGGATGGCGGCGCGTTCAACCACCGCTGCATAAATATAAATCAAGCGAGGTAAGAGCATGTCTGGCAATCGTGGAGTGGTGTATCTCGGCGCTGGCAAGGTCGAAGTACAGAAGATCGACTACCCGAAAATGCAGGACCCGCGCGGCAAGAAAATCGAACACGGCGTCATCCTGAAGGTGGTCTCCACCAACATCTGCGGCTCCGACCAGCACATGGTCCGCGGTCGCACCACCGCCCAGGTCGGCCTGGTCCTGGGCCACGAAATTACCGGTGAAATCGTCGAGAAAGGTAGCGACGTCGAGCGCATGCAGATCGGCGACCTGGTCTCGGTACCCTTCAACGTCGCCTGCGGCCGCTGCCGCTCGTGCAAAGAGATGCACACCGGTGTCTGCCTCACCGTCAACCCGGCCCGCGCTGGCGGTGCCTACGGCTACGTCGACATGGGCGACTGGACCGGTGGCCAAGCCGAATACGTGCTGGTGCCGTACGCCGACTTCAACCTGCTGAAGCTGCCTGAGCGCGACAAGGCCATGGAAAAGATCCGTGACCTGACCTGCCTGTCCGACATCCTGCCCACCGGCTACCACGGCGCCGTAACCGCTGGCGTAGGCCCAGGCAGCACTGTCTACGTTGCCGGTGCCGGCCCGGTCGGCCTGGCCGCCGCTGCCTCGGCGCGCCTGCTGGGCGCCGCCTGCGTGATCGTCGGTGACCTGAACCCAGCTCGCCTGGCCCATGCCAAGTCGCAGGGCTTCGAAGTGGTCGACCTGTCCAAGGACACCCCGCTGCACGAGCAGATCGTCGACATCCTCGGCGAGCCGGAAGTGGACTGCGCCGTCGACGCCGTCGGCTTCGAGGCCCGTGGCCATGGCCACGAAGGTGCCAAGCACGAGGCCCCGGCCACCGTGCTGAACTCGCTGATGCAAGTGACCCGCGTAGCCGGCAACATCGGTATCCCGGGCCTGTACGTGACCGAGGACCCAGGCGCGGTCGATGCCGCTGCCAAGATCGGGGCACTGAGCATCCGCTTCGGCCTGGGCTGGGCGAAATCGCACAGCTTCCACACCGGCCAGACCCCGACCATGAAATATAACCGCCAGCTGATGCAGGCGATCATGTGGGACCGCATCAACATTGCTGAAGTGGTGGGTGTGCAGGTGATCAACCTGGATCAGGCGCCGGAAGGGTATGGCGAGTTCGATGCCGGGGTGCCGAAGAAATTCGTGATCGACCCGCACAAGATGTGGGGCGCGGCGTGATGCTGTGATGTCATGAAAAGCCCCTCATATCGAGGGGCTTTTTCATGGCTCTTGCGGGCTGTAGTGCCGCGCAATCTCACAGGCGACAAATCCCTTGGGACGAGAGCGAGTTATTGTGGGGAGGCTCGCAAACCGGCCCGCTCATCTTGGCAAGCCTAACCCCTGACTCTTGAAGATTCATGCCTGGCCGATCTTGCACTCCTGTTCTCAGGTCGAATCTTGTTCAATTGTGTAAAGCCAATTACGAGGGCGACTACAATTATGATAACAAGCAATATAACGGCGCCAAAAAGTGCCATGAAATGACCCGTAGGATCTCTATAGTTTATCGGGTCTCCCTTGCAATAGGCATAGGCATTTAGCCCACCCTTCCCAAACGGGCTCATGGAATCCGGTGAATGGAAGCGCATAAGTACCGGGTTATAAGCGCGATACCCGTTGCCCAACAGGTACAAGCCGAGCGGATCTCTGTGTTCACCATTGAAGCCCAGCGACGACGTTGCTTCAATCCCGTCAGGCAGGTGCCCGTACGGGGTATAAGAAAAAGGTGTGAGTGAGGATGGGTTATGGCTCATCAGTACCGATCGAGCAGGGTCGGAGCCAAGTAAACTCGCTTGGCTTGTCCCGCGCCGTTCCGCGAGTGGCCTGTCCTGATGACGGAACAGTAAGTTAGTCTGCGTGCTCGACTTGATACTATGTAGATTGTTGCCCTGATAGAAATGCTGCTGAATACTCATTGGCCTATCCCATTCAATATGATTGACCTGCCGGACCACGGTTAGGATGGGTGTCAGTGTCTGCCGCTCAGGATCACATGCACAACTAGCAAAAATGCTAGGTGGAATAGTTTGCGAGCGGCCAGGCAGCCCGATATATGGTTTGGAACAAATCTTGAAATATTCAGTCGAACGCCTCGTTTCCCAGGCCATTCCGGTCGATGAGGTCCCTCTGATGAAAGCACTCACCCTGGCAACCCTGATGACCCTGGCCGCAAGCCCGGTGTTCGCCTTCAACCTCAGCGATGCCGCCAACGCCGTCTCGGCCATGCAGAACCCAAAACAAGGCCAGGTACAGGCACCCGAAGCGCAGGCCAATTTGCTCAACACCTTGGGCAGCCAGCTGAACATTACCCCTGAACAGGCGGTAGGCGGAGCAGGAGCCATGCTGGGGCTGGCGCGCAACAACCTTAGCAGCGATGACTATGGGCAACTGACCAAGGCGGTGCCAGGGCTGGACCTGCTGGCCGGAGCCAATGCCCTGGGTGGCTTGAGTGGCTTGGGGGATTTGCTCGGCAAGAACAGCGAGAGCGAGTCGGCGCTGAGCAATGCGCTGGGTGGCAATGTGGAAAACCGCAGCGATCTGGACAATGCCTTCAAGGCGTTGGGGATGGATATCGGGATGATCGGGCAGTTTGCGCCATTGTTGCTGCAGTACCTGGGGCAGCAAGGGATTGCCGGGTCGTTGCTGCAGAATCTCGGGAGCCTTTGGACTACCCCAGCGCCATTGGCCCAGCCTTCGGTCTGAGGATTCCAGCGTCGGTATCCACGGACGGCGCCCAAAGCCTCAAGCCATGAGCTGAGTCCTGTGGGAGCGGCCTTGTGCCGCGAGAGGGCCGCTCCCGCAAAGCGCAATTGCATCTGGTCAGGCAGCTTCGGTGAAATCCACCAGGCGGACGGGGCGGCGGAAGCCTGCTGTCAGAACTGCCAGGTATGCAAGGCCCAGGGCAAACCAGCACAGGCCAATCACCAATGTCAGTGCCGAGAGGCTGGTCCATAACCACAAGGTCAGCCCCAACCCCACCAGCGGCACCAGACCATAGCTCAGCAGGCATTTGAAATTGCGCTGCGAGGCATCATCCATCAGGTGCGTTTTCACCACCGCCAGGTTCACCGCCGAAAACGCCACCAGCGCCCCGAAGCTGATCAGCGAGGCCAGGGTAGACAGGTCGATTACCAGCGCCAGTAGCGAGAACGCCGACACCAGCGCAATGGCGAACACTGGCGTACCAAAGCGCGGCGACAGGTAACCCAAGCTGCGCCGTGGCAGCACGTTATCCCGCCCCATGGTGAACAGGATGCGCGACACCGCGGCCTGCGAGGCCAGCGCCGAACCCAGGCTGCCCGCAACATAAGCAGCGGTGAAGAAGTTGGTGAGGAACTGCCCGCCAGCCTTGAACATCACTTCATTGGCCGCTGCGTCGGCATTGGCGAAGCTGCTGCCCGGCAGCACCAGCTGGCTGACGTAAGCCAGCACGGTGAACAGCAACCCGGCGAACAGGGTGGTGAGGATGATCGCCCGTGGCACGTCGCGGCGTGCGTCGCGGCATTCTTCGGCCAGGGTCGATACGGCATCGAAGCCCAGGAACGACAAGCACAACACCGCTGCGCCAGCCATCAGGTGGCCAAAGCCAGATTTGCTGCCGTCGCCGATTAGCGGCGACAGCAGGTCGAGCGGCTGGCCAGCCAATGTCTGGCAGGACAGCGCGACAAATACGCCAATGAACACGATCTGCGCGCCGACGATCAGATTGCTGGTCTTGGCCACCGAGTTTATGCCGACCACGTTCAGCACTGTTACCAAAGCGATGCATGCGAGCACGAAGGCCCACGCAGGCACTGCGGGGAACGCAATGTTGAGAAACAGGCCGATCAGCAGGTAGTTGATCATCGGCAGGAACAGGTAATCCAGTAACAGCGACCAGCCGGCCAGGAAGCCGACATTGGGGCCGAAGGCCATGTTGGTGTAGGAATAAGCCGAGCCCGCGACCGGGAAGCGCTTGACCATGAAGCTGTAGGACGCAGCGGTGAACAGCATCGCCACCAGGGTGACCAGGTAGGCCCCGGCGGTGCGGCCTCCGGTAAGTTCGGTGACGATGCCGTAGGTGGTGAAAATGGTCAGCGGGACCATGTACACCAGGCCGAAAAACACCAAGGCTGGCAGGCCGAGGACACGGCGAAGCTGGGCGGGGTTTGAGCTGGTTGGGTTGGCCATTGATCGATCCAGGCATTTTTGTAGTTGTGCTTTGGTCGATTTTTATCCAGTTAGGCAGCAGAAAACAAAAAAGTAATCCTTATGCTGATTATTAGCCTGGATTCTAATGGGATTCAGGGGTTGGAGATCTCTCAGCCCATCTCCGACCGCAGCTGCTCGATCCGCTGGTCTTTCTCCACCCACAACTGGTTGACCCAGGCCTGCACCATCTGGCGAAACTCAGGATCATTCTCGTAATCCCCCGCCCACAACGCCGGGTCCAGCTCCCGCACCTGAATGTCGATAATCACCCGGCTAATGCTGCCATTGAGCAACGCCCAGAACCCTGGCGCCTTGTTGCCGGGGTACACGATGGTCACGTCCAGCAGGGCATCCAGCTGCTCGCCCAATGCCGCGAGGACAAACGCCACACCACCGGCCTTTGGCTTGAGCAGATAGCGATATGGCGACTGCTGTTGCTGGCGCTTGGCTTCAGTAAACCGCGTGCCCTCCAGGTAGTTGACCACGGTCACCGGCTGGCGCTTGAACAGCTCGCAAGCCGCCTTGGTGATTTCCAGGTCCTTGCCCTTGAGCTCCGGGTGCTTTTCCAGAAACGCCTTGCTGTAGCGCTTCATGAACGGGTAATCCAGCCCCCACCAGGCCAGGCCAAGCAATGGCACCCAGATCAGCTCCTTTTTCAGGAAGAACTTGAAGAACGGTGTCCGGCGGTTGAGGCTTTCGATCAGCGCCGGGATGTCGACCCAGGTCTGGTGGTTGCTCACGGCCAGGTACGAGGTGTCCTTGCGCAGGTTTTCCACACCGCGGATGTCCCACTGGGTCGGGATGCACAGGGCGAAGATGGCTTTGTCGATTTCCGACCAGGTTTCGGCTACCCACATCACTGCCCACGAGGCATAGTCACGCCCACGGCCTGGCAGCACCAGCTTGAGCAGGGCGAAGACCAGCAGCGGGCAGATCAACACCACGGTGTTGAGCAGCAGCAGGGTGGTCGTAAGAATGCCGGTAAACAGGCGACGCATAAGGAAACTCTTGTTGTGGGAAGTTGGCAGGGCGCAATGATAAGCAGCGCCCAGGTCTACGCCAAATGTCCAATGCCCGACGGCGGGGACAAATGTTTCACATTATGTTGGTTAGGCTTGTGACAGCGAACCTATCTGCCCAGTGCAGTCTAAGCACTGACCCTCTCAAGGAAGCCTGCTTGTGAAATCTCTTTTAGCCATGTTGTCGCTGTTGGCGCTGCCGGTGATGGCCGCCGAACCCACTATCTACGGCCGTTACGAGAATATTGCCCTGCCTGAACTGGGCGAAACCCTTAAAGCCAAGATGGACACCGGTGCCTTTACCGCGTCGTTGTCGGCCAAGGACATCGAGTTGTTCACCCGCGATGGCGACGAGTGGGTGCGCTTCCGCCTGGCGACCAAGGACTCGGACGGCAAGGTTTACGAGCACAAGGTCTCGCGCATCAGCAAGATCAAGGGCCGGGCCGATGAAGAGGAAGAGGGCGATGCCCCGGAAATTTCCAAGCGGCCAGTGGTTGACCTGGAGCTGTGCCTGGGTGACGTGAAGCGTACCGTGGAGGTGAACCTGGTGGACCGCAGCAGCTTCAACTACCCATTGCTGGTGGGCTCCAAGGCGCTGCGTGAGTTCAAGGCGGCGGTCAACCCGGCGAAGAAGTTCACCGCTGGCAAACCAGACTGTTGATCTGAAGCGTCCGCCATACAATGTAGGAGCGGGCTTGCCCGCGAACGCACATAATGTAGTGTCAGGCACCGGCTTTGCCGGTGTTCGCGGGCAAGCCCGCTCCTACACTGAGCTGTGCCAACCTTCAAAACCGCAAGGCCGGACGCCATGCCTCATATCCTCATCGTCGAAGACGAAGCCGCCATCGCCGACACCCTGGTCTACGCCCTGCAGGCGGACGGCCACAGCACCGAATGGGTAACCCTGGGCAGCGCCGCCCTCGAGCAGCAGCGCCAGCGCCCGGCCGACCTGATCATCCTCGACATTGGCCTGCCCGACATCAGTGGCTTCGAAACCTGTCGCCAACTGCGCCGGTTCACCGACGTGCCGGTGATGTTTCTCAGCGCGCGGGACGGTGAAATCGACCGCGTAGTAGGCCTGGAAATCGGTGCCGACGACTACGTAGTAAAACCTTTCAGCCCTCGTGAAGTGGCAGCGCGCGTTCGGGCGATCCTCAAACGCATGGCCCCGAGAGCCGAGGTTGTCGGCGAAACCACCTTGTTCCAGCTTGACACCCTGCGCATGCAGATCACCTACCGCAGCCAGCCGCTCACGCTCACCCGGCATGAGTTTCGCTTGCTGCAATGCCTGCTCGAACAACCGCAGCGGGTGTTCAGCCGCGAACAACTGCTCGACGCTTTGGGCGTGGCCTCCGACGTGGGCTACGAGCGCACCATCGACAGCCATATCAAGAGCCTGCGCGCCAAACTGCGCCAGGTTGCGGGTGATGCCGAGCCGATCCAGACCCATCGCGGTCTCGGTTACAGCTACAGCCCGGACCACGCCTGATGCGCTTGGGCATTCGCATCTTCATGGTGTACTTCCTGTTCGTCGGGTTGGCCGGTTACTTTTTGCTCAATACCGTACGCGAACAGATTCGCCCGGTGGTGCGCCAATCCTCCGAAGAAACGCTGGTAGACACCGCCAACCTGCTGGCAGAAATCCTCCGGGATGAGGTCAAGGCCGGCACCCTGAACCAGGGCCGCCTGCCCGAGGTGCTCAAGGCCTACGGTTTGCGCAGCCCGGGGGCGCGGATCTGGGGCCTGGCCAAGAACCAGGTGAGCCACCGCATCTATGTCACTGACGCCAAGGGCATCGTGTTGCTGGATTCCAGTGGCGAGGCCCTGGGCAAGGATTACTCGCAGTGGAATGACGTGCTGCTGACCCTGCGAGGCCAGTATGGCGCCCGCTCCACCCGCAGTGACCCCAACGATGAAAGCACCTCGGTGATGCACGTTGGCGCGCCGATCATCGACGACGGCAAGATTATCGGCGTCGTCACTGTCGCCAAGCCCAATAGCTCATTGCAACCCTACATCGACCGCTCCGAGCGGCGCTTGCTCACTCTGGGGCTTGGGCTGATCGGCTTGGGCTTGCTGATCGGCGCGGCGCTGTCGTGGTGGCTTTCGCGCTCGCTGCGCAAGTTGGCGGGTTATGCGCAGGCGGTCAGCGAAGGTGAGCGTGCGGAGCTTCCGCATTACAAGGGCGGCGAGCTGGCGAACCTGGCACAGGCAGTGGAGCGCATGCGCACCCAGCTGGAAGGCAAGGCCTATGTCGAGCGCTATGTACACACCCTGACTCACGAGCTGAAAAGCCCGCTTGCGGCCATCCGTGGTGCTTCCGAGCTGTTGCAAGGCGAGGATATGCCCATTGATCAGCGGGCGCGCTTTGCCGGCAATATCGAACGCGAGAGCGAGCGTTTGCAGCAGATGATCGAGCGGTTGCTCAACCTGGCCAGGGTCGAGCAGATGCAGGCCCTGGAGGACGAGCAGCAGGTGGCGCTGGCGGCGTTGGTCGATGAGTTGCTGCTGGCCCATGCGGCGCGTATCGAAGGTGCCAGATTGCAGCTCCGTCAGCGGGTGCCTGCCACTTTGCGTTTGCTTTGCGATCCGTTTCTGATGCGCCAAGCGTTGGCCAACCTGCTCGATAACGCATTGGACTTCACCCCGGAAGGGGGCACGCTGCTGTTCGACCTGGAGCGCGATGGCGAACGCGTCGCGTTGAGTTTGTTCAACCAGGGGCAAGCGATACCGGCCTATGCCATCGGGCGGGTCAGCGAGCGGTTCTACTCGCTGCCGCGGCCTGGGAGCGGGCGCAAGAGCACCGGGCTGGGTTTGAACTTCGTGGCCGAGGTGATGCAACTGCATGGTGGGGCATTGGCAGTGGACAACGTCGATGGTGGGGTGCGGGTGCGGTTGTGGCTGCCGGTACGGCGCATCAGCTGAGACAGCCGGGGCTGCACACCAGCCCCAAATACACTTAAATCACACACGCTCTCCACAAAGCCTCCACGCAAGGCGCAGACACTGCGCCCACTGCCACAGGAGGCCCCATGAACAAGACCATCGGTTTCAAGCTCGGCATGATCGCCCTGCTGATGTTGCTGCTGCTCATCCCTTTACTGCTGATCAACGGCCTGATCGACGAGCGCCAGGCCCTGCGCGACAACGTGCTGCGCGATATTGCCCAGAGCGCCAGCTTCGACCAGCAGCTCAGCGGCCCACTGCTGGTGGTGCCATACCGCAAGTACCAGCGACGCTGGATCGAAAAGGACGGCCAGCGCACCCAGGAGACCAGCACCATCGCCGGCCACCTGTACTTTCTGCCGGAAACCTTCGATGCTGACCTGGGCGTTGACACCGAACTACGCGCCCGGGGCATCTACCAGGCGCGGCTGTTCCACGCCAAGGGACGTATCAGCGGCCGCTTCAAGCTCCCGGAGCGCTGGGGCATCGACAAGGATTTCGACGACTACCGCTTCGACAAGCCGTTTCTGGTCGTGGGCATCAGTGATATCCGCGGCATCGAGAATGGCCTTGAACTGAATATGGACGAGCAAAAAGTACCGTTCGAGGCCGGCACCCAGCTCGACTGGATGCGCGGCGGCGTGCACGCCAGCCTGCCGGGGCTGGACGGGTTACAGGCGCGAGCGTTCAGCTATGGCTTTGACCTGGCGCTGCAAGGTACCGGCCAGTTGCACGTGGTACCTGTGGGCCGTACCAGCAGCGTGGACATGCGCGCCAACTGGCCGCACCCAAGCTTCGTCGGCAGCTACTTGCCCAACCGACGCGAGATCGATGCCCAGGGCTTCCGTGCCCACTGGCAAACCTCGTTCTTTGCTACCAACCTTGAGGACGCCATCCGCCAGTGCGCTACCGCCGGGCAGTGTGGGGACTTGAGTGAGCGCAGCTTTGGCGTGAGTTTTGTCGACCCGGTGGACCAGTACCTGAAAAGCGAGCGGGCGATCAAATACGCGTTGCTGTTCATTGCCCTGACGTTTGCCGGCTTTTTCCTGTTCGAGGTAATGAAGAACCTTAGTGTGCACCCGGTGCAGTACATCCTGGTGGGCGTGGCGCTGGCGTTCTTCTATCTGCTGCTGTTGTCGTTGTCCGAGCACATTGGCTTTGGTTTGGCGTATGGGCTGTCGGCTTCGGGCTGTGTGCTGCTGATCGGCTTCTACCTGAGCCATGTTTTGCACAGCCGGGGGCGAGGTGTGGGTTTTGCGGCGGGGCTGGCGGCGCTGTATGCGCTGCTCTATGGGCTGCTGAGTGCCGAAGACTATGCATTGCTGATGGGATCGCTGCTGTGCTTTGGCTTGCTGGGGGTGTTCATGGTGCTGACCCGGCGGCTGGATTGGGCGCGGGTGGGGAGGGCGGCATGAGGGAGGACAGAGAGATCGGGCGGTGGCTGGCCTTCAGGATTGGGCAGCTGTTTCCTGTGATACCCAGGTGAAGCTTTCGCGTGCCTGGCCGCTCCCCCAGGTTTGGGAGCGAGCGGGCACGCGAAGAGGCCCTGTCAGGCCACTGGAGATGTGGCGACCATCGACGGCCGCTTGGCCACCTCGGCATACCACGCCGCCAACCCAGGCTGGCGTTCACGCCAGCCAAACTCCGGCTGACGCAAATCCAGGTACCCCAGCGCACAGGCCACGCCAATCGCTGCCAGGTCGAAGCCGGACATCAGCTCAGGCAGGTGCTCCTGCTCCAGGTTGGCCAGGCTCCGGCGGATCTTGTCGCCCTGCGCCTGCAGCCAGCCATCCCAGCGCTTGTCTTCTGGCCGCAGGAAGCTCTCATACCGGCTCGACACCGCCGCGTCCATGATCGCATCGGCCTGTGATACCAAGGTCATGCGCCGCCAGCGCGCCGAGCCTTCACGCGGCAGCAGCGGCAGGCCGACGTGCTGCAGGTCGAGGTACTCGCAGATGACCCGGCTGTCGTGCAGCACGGTGCCGTCTTCCAGGCGCAGGGCCGGGATTTTGCCGATGGGGTTGTCCTGGTTGAGCTGCGGGTCGCCGCTCACCGGGCTGATGTTAACCGGCTGCAGTTGCACTCGATCAAGCTGGCCGGTTTCGTGCAACACCACCATGACCTTGCGCACGAAAGGCGACAACGGCGAGTGGAACAGGGTCATCGTGCTCATGCTTCAGTTACCTTGCAGGCTTGGTGGCAGGCACACGCCGGTGCCGCCGATGCCGCAGTAGCCGTCAGGGTTCTTGGCCAGGTACTGTTGGTGGTAGGCCTCGGCGAAGTAAACGGTCGGCGCTTGGTCGATCTCGGTGGTGATTTCACCGAAGCCGGCCTTGCTCAGCTCGGCCTGGAAAGCGTCGCGGCTAGCCTTGGCCTGTTCCAGTTGTTCTGGGCTGGTGCAGTAGATGGCCGAGCGATATTGGGTACCAATGTCGTTGCCTTGGCGCATGCCTTGGGTGGGGTTGTGCAGCTCCCAGAACATTGCCAGCAGTTCGCGGTAGCTGACTTTGTCCTTGTCGAACACCACCAGCACCACTTCGGTGTGGCCGGTCAGGCCCGAGCAAACTTCTTCGTAGGTGGGGTTGGGGGTGAAGCCGCCGGCATAGCCGACCACGGTGCTGACCACCCCTTCACGCTGCCAGAAGCGGCGTTCTGCGCCCCAGAAGCAACCCAGGCCGAAGATGGCGAAGTCGATGGCGCCTTCGAAGAACGGACCGAGCAGTGGGGTGTCTTTGAAGACGTAGTGGAACTCGGGCAGGTTCATTGGCGTTTCGCGGCCAGGCAGGGCCTGCTCCGCGGTTGGCATGACGTTTTTGTTCACCAGGATTTCCGAACGCAGGACCATAGCCGTTCCTCTGTTTTTCAGTTGGATAGGTGTTGAGCCCTTCGCGGGGCAAGCCCGCTCCCACAGGATTGGTGTTCAGACGCGAACTTGTGGGAGCGGGCTTGCCCCGCGAAGGGGCCCGAATGGCTTCTATAGTGCCCGAGGATTACGCCGCTGTCAGGCCACTGGTCCACGCGGGTAGCGCTTCAGCCGCTCGGCCAGCTCGCGGCCAGGGATCGGCCGGTCGAACAGGTACCCTTGGCCCACATCACAGCGATGCCGACGCAGGAACGCCAGCTGCGCCGGCGTCTCGATACCCTCGGCCACCACCTTCAGCTTCAGGTTGTGCGCCATGGCCACCACCGCCGAGGTGATTTCCATGTCGTCCTGGTTATCGGGGATCTCGTTGATGAAGCTACGGTCGATCTTGAGGATGTCGATCGGAAACTTCTTCAGGTAGCTCAGCGACGAATAACCGGTGCCGAAGTCGTCCATGGCCAGGGTCAGCCCCAGGGCCTTGAGCTCGTCCAGCTGGCGGTGGGTATCTTCGCTGGCTTCCAGCAGCAGGCCTTCGGTCAGCTCGAGCTCTAGCAGGTGCGGGGGCAGGGCTTCTTCCTTGAGGATGCTGCTGATCGACGCCACCAGGTCAGGGTCGGAAAACTGCTTGGGCGACAGGTTGATGGCTACGTGCAGGTTGCCCATGCCAGCCTCGCGCAGTTGCTGGCTCATGCGGCACGACTGGCGCACCACCCATTTGCCGATGGGGATGATCAGGCCAGTTTCCTCGGCCACGCTGATGAACTGGTCCGGGCGGATCATGCCCCGCTCGGGGTGGTTCCAGCGCAGTAGCGCCTCCAGGCCCAGCAGGCGGCCGCTACGCAGGCACAACTTGGGCTGGTAGAACACCTCCAGCTCGTTCTGCGTCAACGCGCGGCGCAGATTGTTCTCGACGAACAGTTTATAGCTGGCTTCGGCATTGAGTACTTCGGTGAACACTTGCACTTGATGCTTGCCGTTGGCCTTGGCCTTGTGCAATGCCAGGCCGGCATTTTTCATCAGGCTGGCCGGGTCGGTGCCGTGCAGCGGCGCACAGGCCAGGCCTACCGAAGCGGTGACGTTGATCAGCTGGTTGTCGACGAACATCGGTTTGTCGAGGGTGCTCAGCAATTGCATGGCAACGCCATGGCCATCTTCCAGGCTGGTGTCGTCGAGCAGCACGGCGAACTCGTTACTGGCAAACCGGGCCAGGATGCCGCCGGCATGCAGGCTGTTGCGCAGGCGCCGGGCCAGGCTGACCAGCAGCTTGTCGCCAGTCTGGTGGCCAAGGCTGTCGTTGATTCGCTTGAAGTTGTCGATGTCCACCAGCAGCAGGCACATCGAGGTCTCACCGTCGCGGGCGAAGCGCTCGTCGAGGCTGCGGATGAACGCCGGGCGGTTGCCCAGGTTGGTCAGGTTGTCGGTGTAGGCCAGCCGCTCGATGCGCTGCTGCGCCAGCTTGGTCTGGGTGACGTCTTCGTAGATGCCGATGTAGTGGGTCAGCTCACGGTTGTCGCCATAGACTTTGGAAATCGACAACTGGCCCCAGTACGGCTCGAGGTTCTTGCGTCGGCTCTTGAATTCGCCCTGCCAGCTGTTGCCCATGGCCAGGCTCGACGGCGAGTCGAACAGCAGCTCGCTGAGGTTTTCCAGCGCCGGTAGCTCGGCCAGGTGGCGGCCTTGTACTTCCTCTGTGCTGTACTGGGTGATGGCGGTGAAGCTTGGGTTGACGTACTCCACCCGGCCATCGCGGTTGACCAGCAGGAACGCGCTGGCACTTTGCTCGACCGCTCGCTGGAACAGGTGCAGGGCGCTGGCTGCCGCACGCCGGTTATGGTTGGTAATGACCTGGGCGAACTGGTCGGCCAGTTCGCCGGCAAAAGCGATTTCGTCCGACTGCCAGGCCCGCGGCTGGCCAGTCTGCTCCAGGCACAGCACGCCGACCACCTGGCCATCGACGCGGATACTGGCGTCGAGCATGGCCTTGTTTTCCGGGCGCAGGCTTTGTGCCAGGTCACGGGTACGCGGGTCGTGGCCGGCGTTGTGGGCGTCGATGGCGCGGCTGGTGTGCAGCGCGTCGAGGTAGTCGGGGAAGCAGCTTGCATCGATAGCCTCGGGCTGGCGATGCTCCTGCGCATCGCGGTACCAGGCGATGATCGGCTCCAGGCGCTGGTCTTCCAGGTGCCAGATGCTGGCACTGTCGACCTTGTAGATTTCGCAGGCGCTCTGGGTGATCAGCTGGGCGGCTTCCAGCAACGAGTTGCCGGCACTGTAGCGCTGGCGGGCCAAGCGCAGTATCAGGTCCTGCTGGCCGCGTACCCGCTCCAGGTGTTCCAGCTGTTCCTGCTGGGCGCGCTGGTTCAATTGCAGGGCCAGTTGCAGGCGATTGTTGCGTGATTCCAGGTCACTTGCGCCCGGTTCGCCGGCATCTTCCTGCTGGTCATCGAGCACGCTCAAGTAGCCGCGCAACAGCTGGCGGTTGTGCTGCTTGTAGGCTTCACCGGCTTCCAGCAGGCGCAGCGAGGTGCTGGGGGTGTGCAGGGTGTAGCGTACGCGGTAGTAACCGCGCCGGGCCAGTTGCAGCTGGATCTCGTCGTGCAGGCGGTAGCGTGCTTCGGGTTCCATCAGGCTGGCGTATGGCGCGTCGACCAGGGCGCACAGCTCGCCAGCGTGCAGGCCGAACTGGCGTTCGCAGGCCGGGTCCAGGTACAGCATGCCCCAGGTGGCTTCGTTGAGCCTTTCGAAACGCAGCATGCCGAGCCGCGAGGGCACGGGTAACTGCGTGACGACCTCGGCCGCCACACGGCTGGCGGCATCGGGTTGGCTTTTCATCGAAGGCTCGCTTGAAGAGGGAACGCTGAGTAGGACCGCAGCGGGTCTGGCAAGGTTGCATCATGTACTGAAGGCTGGCAAGCGGCCATGTGCGATGCTGTGGATAGGTTATCGGCTCGTGGGGCTGAAATCTTAGATCGCCTTCAGATTTTCGGCGCCTGGGAGACCGAATACTTTCGCCGGACAAAAAAAAGCCCCGCCAATCGACGGGGTTGAGGTACGAGCGTGGCAGCTCGAAAAGGGTACTGCCCCTCGCAAGGAGGGGCAGTGTGCTGGCTTACAGCAGCATGGTGCGGATGTCGCCCAGCACGTCGCCCAGGCGCTTGGTGAAGCGCGCGGCGGCAGCGCCGTTGATCACACGGTGATCGTAGGACAGCGACAGCGGCAGCATCAGCTTAGGCTGGAAGGCCTTGCCATCCCAGACCGGCTGCATGGTCGCCTTGGAGACGCCCAGGATAGCCACTTCCGGCGCGTTGACGATCGGCGTGAAGCCGGTGCCGCCAATGTGGCCGAGGCTGGAGATGGTGAAGCAGGCACCTTGCATGTCGTCTGCCGACAGCTTTTTGGTACGCGCCTTCTCGGCCAGTGCAGCGGCTTCGGCAGCCAGTTGCAGCAGGCTCTTCTGGTCGACGTTCTTGATCACAGGGACCAGCAGGCCGTCCGGGGTGTCCACGGCAAAGCCGATGTGCACGTACTTCTTGCGGATCACAGCCTTGCCGCTTGGCGCCAGCGAGCTGTTGAAGTCCGGCAGTTCCTTCAGCAGGAAGGCGCAGGCCTTGAGCAGTAGAGGCAGCACGGTCAGCTTCACGCCAGCTTTCTCGGCCACGGCTTTCTGCGCAACGCGGAAGGCTTCCAGCTCGGTGATGTCGGCGGAGTCGAACTGGGTCACGTGCGGCACGTTGAGCCAGCTGCGGTGTAGGTTGGCAGCACCGACCTGCATCAGGCGGGTCAGGGCCACTTCTTCCACTTCACCGAACTTGCTGAAGTCCACGGCAGGGATCGGCGGGATGCCGGCGCCGCCGGTTGCGCCAGCGGCTGCCGGGGCTTCCTTGGCCTTCTGCATCATCGCCTTGACGTACACCTGCACGTCTTCTTTCAGGATGCGGCCGTGCGGACCGGTGGCGGCAACAGCGCCCAGGTCGACACCAAATTCACGGGCCAGCTGGCGAACCGCCGGGCCGGCGTGAACCTTGGCATTGCTGCCGGCAGCCGGTGCGGTAGCAACCGGTGCAGCGGCAGCGGCCGGGGCAGCAGCAGGAGCAGGTGCGGCAGCCGGAGCAGCCTCAGCCTTGGCCGGGGCAGCAGCTGCTGGAGCCGCTGCAGCAGGCGCAGCGCCAGCAACCTTGAGCTTGAAGATCAGGTCGCCAGTGCCGACTTCGTCTTCCAGCTTGCACAGCACTTCTTCGACCACGCCGGCAGCCGGCGACGGGATTTCCATGGAGGCCTTGTCGGACTCCAGGGTAATCAGCGACTGGTCGGCTTCGACGGTGTCGCCGACCTTGACCAGTACTTCGATGATCTTGGCCTTGCCCGACGAGCCGATGTCCGGCACGTGGATGTCCTGCACGCTGGCAGCAGCCGGGGCGGCGGCCGGAGCAGCAGGAGCGGCTTCAGCGGCTGGCGCTGGAGCAGCAGCCGGAGCAGCGGCAGCGGCCGGAGCCTCAGGGGCCGCAGCAGCGGCGCCCTCGGCTTCCAGGACCAGCAGCTCGTCGCCTTCTTTCAGGCGGTCGCCCAGCTTGACCTTCAGTTCCTTGATGACGCCGGCCTTGGGGGCCGGGATCTCCATGGAGGCCTTGTCGGACTCCAGGGTCAACAGGCTCTGGTCAGCCTCGATACGATCACCGACCTTGACGAACAGCTCGATGATTTCACCTTCACCGCTGCCGATGTCAGGTACGCGAATGAGTTCGCTCACTTAAAAATACTCCTCAGCAGTCCAGTGGGTTGCGCTTGTCCGGGTCGATACCGAACTTGACGATAGCGTCTGCAACAACCTTGGGTTCGATCTCGCCACGGTCAGCCAGGGCTTCCAGGGCAGCCAGCACCACGAAGTGGCGGTCGACTTCGAAGAAGTGACGCAGCTTCTTGCGGCTGTCGCTGCGACCGTAACCGTCGGTACCCAGGACCTTGAACTCTTTGCTCGGTACCCACTGGCGAATCTGCTCGGCGAACAGCTTCATGTAGTCGGTCGAGGCGATGACCGGACCTTTGCGACCGTTCAGGCACTGCTCGACGTAAGTCTGCTGTGGCTTCTGGCCAGGCTTCAGGCGGTTGGCGCGCTCTACGGCCAGGCCGTCGCGACGCAGTTCGTTGAAGCTGGTAACGCTCCACACGTCGGCACCGACGTTGAACTCTTCACGCAGGATCTTCGCCGCTTCGCGGACTTCGCGCAGGATGGTGCCGGAGCCCATCAGCTGTACGTGGTGCGCGGCTTCGCGGGTGTCTTCTTCCAGCAGGTACATGCCCTTGATGATGCCTTCCTCGACACCGGCCGGCATGGCTGGCTGCTGGTAGGATTCGTTCATCACGGTGATGTAGTAGAAGATGTCCTGTTGCTCTTCGGTCATCTTCTTCATGCCGTCCTGGATGATCACCGCCAGCTCGTAGCCGTAGGTAGGATCATAGGTGCGGCAGTTCGGGATGGTGCCCGCCATCATGTGGCTGTGACCGTCTTCGTGCTGCAGGCCTTCACCGTTGAGGGTGGTACGGCCGGCGGTACCGCCGATCAGGAAGCCACGGGTGCGGCTGTCGCCAGCGGCCCAGGCCAGGTCGCCAATACGCTGGAAACCGAACATCGAGTAGAAGATGTAGAACGGCAGCATCGGCTGGTTGTGGCAGCTGTACGAGGTACCGGCAGCGATGAACGACGACATGGCGCCGGCTTCGTTGATGCCTTCCTCGAGGATCTGGCCCTTCTTGTCTTCGCGGTAGAACATCACCTGGTCTTTATCGACTGGCTCGTAGAGCTGGCCGACCGACGAGTAGATGCCCAGCTGACGGAACATGCCTTCCATACCGAAGGTACGGGCTTCGTCCGGGATGATCGGGACGATGCGCTGGCCGATGTCCTTGTCCTTGACCAGCTGCGCCAGGATACGCACGAAGGCCATGGTGGTGGAGATTTCGCGGTCGCCCGAGCCGTCCAGGATCGCCTTCAGCGTTTCCAGTGGCGGGGTCGGCACGCTGAAGCTCTTGGCGCGGCGCTGAGGCACGAAACCGCCCAGGGCAGCACGGCGCTCGGCCAGGTACTTGGCTTCGGCAGAACCTTCTTCCGGCTTGAAGAACGGCAGGTTTTCCAGGTCGGCATCCTTGACCGGGATGTCGAAACGGTCACGGAAGTGACGCAGGCTGTCGACGTCGACCTTCTTGGTGTTGTGCGCGGTGTTCTTGGCTTCGCCGGCACCGGTACCGTAACCCTTGATGGTCTTGGCCAGGATGACGGTCGGCTGCTCTTTGTGGTTCACAGCCTGGTGGTAAGCCGCGTAGACCTTGTATGGGTCGTGGCCGCCACGGTTGAGCTTCCAGATCTCTTCGTCGGACAGGTCTTCGACCATGGCCTTGAGCTCTGGAGTATTGAAGAAGTTCTCACGAACGTACGCGCCGTCTTTGGCTTTGTAGTTCTGGTACTCGCCGTCGATGACTTCGTCCATGCGGCGCTGCAGGGCACCGTTGGTGTCCTTGGCCAGCAGTGGGTCCCAGAAACGGCCCCAGACAACCTTGTTGACGTTCCAGCCACCGCCACGGAACACGCCTTCGAGTTCCTGGATGATCTTGCCGTTGCCGCGCACCGGGCCGTCGAGGCGCTGCAGGTTGCAGTTGATGACGAAGATCAGGTTGTCCAGCTTCTCGCGGCCGGCTAGGGCGATTGCGCCCAGGGATTCCGGCTCGTCGCACTCGCCGTCGCCCATGAAGCACCAGACCTTCTGCTTGCCGGCCGGGATGAAGCCGCGCGCTTCCAGGTACTTCATGAAGCGGGCCTGGTAGATGGCCTGGATCGGGCCCAGACCCATCGAAACGGTCGGGAACTGCCAGAAGTCAGGCATCAGCCATGGGTGCGGGTACGAAGACAGGCCGTTGCCGTCCACTTCCTGACGGAAGTTGTTCATCTGGTCTTCGTTGATGCGGCCTTCCATGAAAGCACGGGCGTAGACGCCTGGCGAAGCGTGGCCCTGGAAGAAGATCAGGTCGCCGCCGTGTTCTTCGGTCGGGGCCTGGAAGAAGTAGTTGAAGCCGATGTCGTACAGGGTGGCGCTGGAGGCGAAGCTGGAGATGTGTCCGCCCAGGTCCGAGTCTTTCAGGTTGGTGCGCATGACCATGGCCAGGGCGTTCCAACGCACCATCGAGCGAATGCGGCGTTCCATGAACAGGTCGCCAGGCATGCGTGCTTCGTGGGTGACAGGGATGGTGTTGCGGTATGGCGTGGTGATCGCATACGGCAGCTGGGAGCCACTGCGGGTGGCCAGCTCGCCCATACGGGTCATCAGGTAATGAGCGCGGTCTTCGCCTTCTTTGTCGAGGACCGACTCCAGGGCATCCAGCCATTCCTGGGTTTCGATTGGATCGAGGTCTTGCATGGCTTGCTCCAGGGCGGAAAGGCAACCAGAATCGATTGCCTGAAGTTGCGACTGGCCTTATGGGCAGACGTCGTGAATTCTTGGATTACCGGGGTGTCTTCCGGCGCGTTGTAGTTTTACTACATTTGCTTTCGCATTTCATGCTTTTACACGACATGAGTAGTAGTAAAACTACATTTGTGCGACGTTTGGTCGCACCTTCGCTTGTGAGGAAAAACGTTCATGTTGGTTGGCATTGTGTCGCGAACAGGTGCTTCTTGATGTTTGTTGCCAATTTTTCGTTTTTTTCAGCTATTTCCAACTTTTGTACGACAGTCCAACCGTGGTCCGGCTTCCCCTTGGCCGCTTTTTCCCCTCTATTTCACGCCGATCAAGGATAGACCATGCGCCTACCTTTGCCCTCAGATCTGCCTGCCAGCTTGCAGCCGCTGGTCACTCGCAACCGTCAGTTCATCAGCGATGCCGTGGCCGTCCACCCTGATCTCGACCTGAATGGTTGGAGCCCGGCCCATTGGCAACAGTTCGATCAGGTCGCCGCCGCCAGCGATTTCGTTCTGGGGGTGGCACAGCGCGACCCGGCCATGCTGTTTGCCCTGCTGGCCAGTGGCGAGCTGGAGCGGCGTTACGCCCCGGGTGAGCTGCGCGGGCAAATTGCCGAGGCTGCCCAGGCGGCGCAGAGCGAGGACGAACTGGCGCGCAACCTACGACGCGCGCGCAACCGCCAGCAGGTGCGCATCATCTGGCGCGACATCACCCGCCAGGCCGAGCTGGGCGAAACCTGCCGCGATCTGTCGGACCTTGCCGATGCTGCCATCGACGAAGCCTACCAATGGCTGTACCCGCGCCATTGCCAGCAGTTCGGCACGCCCATCGGCAACCGCAGCGGCAAACCGCAGCACATGGTGGTGCTGGGCATGGGCAAGTTGGGGGCGGTTGAGCTCAACCTGTCCTCGGACATCGACCTGATCTTCGGCTTCCCCGAAGGCGGTGAAACCGAAGGCGTGAAGCGCTCGCTGGAAAACCAGGAGTTCTTCACCCGCCTGGGCCAGCGGCTGATCAAGGCACTGGACCCGGTGACTGTCGACGGCTTCGTGTTCCGTGTCGACATGCGCTTGCGCCCGTATGGCTCGGCCGGTGCACTGGTGCTGAGCTTCAATGCCCTGGAGCAGTACTACCAGGACCAGGGCCGCGACTGGGAACGCTACGCCATGATCAAGGCACGGGTGGTGGCTGGCGACCAGGCGGCCGGTGCGCAGTTGCAGGAGATGTTGCGGCCGTTCGTGTACCGCCGTTACCTGGACTTTTCCGCGATCGAAGCGCTGCGCACCATGAAGCAGCTGATCCAGCAGGAAGTGCGGCGCAAGGGCATGGCCGACAACATCAAGTTGGGTGCCGGTGGTATTCGTGAGGTCGAGTTCATCGCCCAGGCCTTCCAGTTGATCCACGGCGGGCGTGACCTCAGTCTGCAGCAGCGGCCGTTGCTCAAGGTGCTGGCCACCCTGGAAGGCCAAGGCTACCTGCCGCCAGCGGTGGTGGCCGAGTTGCGCGAGGGCTATGAGTTTTTGCGGTATACCGAGCACGCCATCCAGGCCATTGCCGACCGCCAGACGCAGATGCTGCCTGAGGGCGAGACCGACCAGGCGCGGGTGGCGTACATCCTGGGCTTTGCCGACTGGCAGAGTTTCCACGATCAATTGATGTACTGGCGTGGTCGGATCGACTGGCACTTCCGCCAGGTAATCGCCGACCCGGATGATGAAGACGGCGACAGCGAACTGGTGGTGGGCGGCGAATGGTCGCCGCTGTGGGAGCAGGCCCAAGACGAGGAGGCCGCCGGCCGCCAACTGCAGGAGGCCGGTTTCCAGGAGCCTGTCGAAGCGCTGCGGCGCCTGGCTGCGCTGCGCTCCAGCCCGCAGTTGCGCTCGATGCAGCGTATCGGCCGTGAGCGCCTGGACGCCTTTATCCCGCGCTTGCTGGCGCAGGCGGTGGAGCATGAAAACCCTGACCTGGTGCTTGAGCGAGTATTGCCGCTGGTCGAGGCAGTGGCGCGGCGTTCGGCCTATCTGGTACTGCTGACCGAAAACCCGGGAGCACTGCGCCGTCTGCTCACCCTGTGCGCCGCCAGCCCCTGGATTGCCGAGCAGATGGCCCGCTACCCGCTGCTGCTCGACGAACTGCTCAATGAAGGCCGCCTGTTCAGCCCGCCGCTGGCGCCAGAGCTGGCCAGCGAGCTGCGCGAACGCCTGACGCGCATTCCCGAGGACGACCTGGAGCAGCAGATGGAGGCGCTACGCCACTTCAAGCTGGCCCACAGCCTGCGCGTGGCGGCCTCGGAAATCAGCGGCAACCTGCCATTGATGAAGGTGAGCGACTACCTGACCTGGCTGGCTGAAGCGATCCTCGACCAAGTGCTGGCGCTGGCCTGGCGCCAGACCGTGGCCCGCCACGGTCAGCCAAAGCGCAGCGACGGCAGCCTGTGCGACCCGGGTTTCATCATCATTGGCTACGGCAAGGTGGGTGGCCTGGAGCTGGGCCACGGCTCGGACCTGGACCTGGTGTTCATCCACGACGGCGATCCGCAGGCAGAAACCGACGGTGCCAAGCCGATCGACAGCGCGCAATTCTTCACGCGCCTTGGCCAGCGAATCATCCACCTGCTGACCACCCAGACCAACTCGGGTCAGCTGTATGACGTGGACATGCGCCTGCGCCCGTCCGGCGCTTCGGGCTTGCTGGTCAGCTCGCTGGGCGCGTTCGAGCGCTACCAGCAGAACGAAGCCTGGACCTGGGAGCACCAGGCGCTGGTACGGGCACGGGTGCTGGTGGGTTGCAAGCAGGTAGGCGCAGCGTTCGAAGGCGTGCGTGCGAAGGTACTGGGCCAGGCCCGCGACCTGGAAAAGCTGCGCAGCGAAGTGAGCGAGATGCGCGCCAAGATGCGCGATAACCTCGGCACCAAGGCCACTATGGCCGGCACTGCCGCCAATGCCTTTGAAGCCGGTGCGCCGTTCGATATCAAGCAGGATGCCGGCGGTATCGTCGATATCGAATTTATGGTGCAATACGCCGCTTTGGCCTGGTCCCATGACCACCCGGCCATACTGCGATGGACCGATAACATCCGCATTCTGGAAGAGCTGGAGCAGGCAGGTTTGATGCCGGCCAGTGACGCGGTGCTGTTGCGTGAAGTGTACAAGGCGTTCCGCTCGGCCTCGCACCGCCAGGCCCTGCAGAAGCAGGCCGGGGTGATCGATGCGACGCAGTTTGCCGATGAACGCCGTGAAGTGCGGCGGATATGGGGTGAACTGGGGTTGACCTGAAGGCGCCGCAGGCCCTGTGGGAGCGGGTTTACCCGCGAAGCAGGCACCGCGGTGTCTGGCACGGGCTTCGCCCGTGTTCGCGGGTGAACCCGCTCCCACAGGGGCTGCGATCAGCCATGGATCTGCCTGAGTGGTACACTGTCCGCCACATAGCCTGAATATAAAGAGGGGAGGCCAGGCTGTACCGCAGTCTGTAGCCTCCCCGAGCGTTTCTGGACTAAGCATGAGAATACTGATCATTGGCCCCAGCTGGGTCGGCGACATGGTGATGGCGCAGACCCTGTTCCAGTGCCTGAAACAGCAGCACCCCGACTGCGTGATCGACGTGCTGGCCCCTGAGTGGAGCCGGCCGATCCTCGAACGCATGCCCGAAGTGCGCCAGGCCTTGAGCTTCCCGCTCGGCCACGGCGCGCTGGAACTGGCCACGCGGCGGCGCATCGGCAAATCCCTGGCCGGCCAGTACGACCAGGCCATCCTGCTGCCCAATTCGCTGAAGTCGGCACTGGTTCCGTTCTTCGCCGGCATCCCCAAACGCACCGGTTGGCGCGGGGAAATGCGCTTCGGCCTGCTCAATGACGTGCGCAAGCTGGACAAGGCCCGTTACCCGTTGATGATCGAGCGTTTCATGGCTTTGGCCTACGCGCCGGGCGCCGAGCTGCCGCAGCCGTATCCGCGCCCCAGCTTGCAGATCGAAGCACAAAGCCGCGAGGCCGCCCTGGCCAAGTTCGGCCTGGAGCTGGATCGCCCGGTGCTGGCGCTGTGCCCCGGTGCCGAGTTCGGCGAAGCCAAGCGCTGGCCCGCCGAACACTATGCCGCCGTGGCCGACGCGATGATCCGCCAGGGCTGGCAGGTTTGGCTGTTCGGCTCCAAGAACGACCACCCGGTCGGTGAGCAGATCCGCGACCGGCTTATTCCGGGTTTCCGTGAGGAATCGTCCAATCTGGCAGGGGAAACCTCGCTGGCCGAGGCCATCGACCTGATGTCCTGCGCGCATGCCGTGGTGTCCAACGACTCCGGGCTGATGCACGTGGCGGCCGCGCTGAACCGACCGTTGGTGGCGGTGTACGGCTCGACTTCGCCCGGCTTCACCCCGCCGCTGGCCGAGCAGGTGGAGGTGGTGCGCACCGGTATCGAGTGCAGCCCTTGCTTCGACCGCACCTGCCGCTTCGGCCACTACAACTGCCTGCGCCTGCTGGACCCGGGCAAGGTCATCGCCGCCCTGCACAGCCTGAGCGGGCCGGACCTTATCGACACCGTGGCCGAGGTCGACTAAGTGCGGGTTCTGATCATCAAGACTTCGTCGCTGGGGGATGTGATCCACACCCTGCCGGCACTGACCGATGCCGCACACGCCATCCCGGGCATTCGCTTCGATTGGGTTGTGGAAGAAGGCTTTGCCGAAATCCCCAGCTGGCACCCGGCGGTCGACCAGGTTATTCCGGTGGCCATTCGCCGCTGGCGCAAGAACCTTTGGCAAACCATCAAGAGTGGCGAGTGGAAGGCGTTCAAGCAGCGTGTGCGCGAGCGCAAGTACGACCTGGTGATCGACGCCCAGGGCCTGGTCAAGTCGGCTTGGCTGACCCGCTACGTGAAGGCTCCGGTAGCCGGCCTGGACCGCTATTCCGCCCGTGAAGGCTGGGCCAGCCGCTTCTACGACCGGCGCCTGTCGGTTGCCACCGGCCAGCATGCGGTCGAGCGCGTGCGCCAGCTGTTCGCCATGGCCCTGGCCTATGACCTGCCAGAAGGCATCGGCAACTACGGCCTCGACCTGGAACGCCTGCAACTGCCGCCGGCTGCGCCTTACGTGGTGTTCCTGCATGGCACCACGTGGGCGACCAAGCACTGGCCGGAAGCCTACTGGCGCGAACTGGCCGAGCGCATGGGCCGGCGCAAGCTGGAAGTGCGCCTGCCGTGGGGCAACCCTGCCGAGAAGGCACGGGCCGAGCGCATTGCTCAGGGCTTGAACAACTGCCAGGTACTCCCCAAATTGAACCTTGCCGGCGTCGCGCGCGTACTGGCGGCGGCAAAGGCCTGCGTGGCGGTCGATACCGGCCTTGGCCACCTGGCCGCGGCACTCGATGTGCCGACCATTTCGCTGTTTGGCCCGACCAATCCCGGCCTGACTGGCGCCTACGGACGGACCCAGATTCACCAGGCCAGTGACTGGCCTTGCGCTCCCTGCCTGCAGAAGAAGTGCACCTACAAACCGAGCGCCGATGACCTGGCCCGGTTCGATCTGAAACGCGAGTGGCCGCTGTGCTTCACTCGCCTGAATCCCGAGCATGTGGCGAGCCGCTTGAGCGCGTTGCTGCTGGCTGAGGATGTCCGTTGATGCAACTGGCTTTCGTACTTTACAAATATTTCCCCTTCGGCGGGTTGCAGCGTGATTTCATGCGCATTGCCCTGGAATGCCAGAAGCGGGGCCACCAGATCCGTGTGTATACGCTGATCTGGGAGGGTGACATTCCGCCGGGCTTCGAAGTGCTGGTGGCGCCGGTGAAGGCGATCTTCAACCACCGCCGCAACGAGAAGCTCAGTGCCTGGATGGCCGCCGACCTGGCCAAGCGCCCGGTCGACCGCCTGATCGGCTTCAACAAGATGCCGGGGCTGGACGTGTACTACGCCGCCGACGGCTGCTTCGAGGACAAGGCACAGACCCTGCGTGGTGGCCTGTACCGCCGCTGGGGCCGCTACCGGCATTTTGCCGAATACGAGCGCGCGGTGTTCGCCAAGGACTCGCATACCGAAGTCCTGATGATTTCCGAAGTGCAGCAGCCGCTGTTCGTCAAGCACTACGGAACCCCGGCAGAACGCTTCCACTTGCTGCCGCCTGGCATTTCCCAGGACCGTCGTGCACCCGCCAATGCTGCCGAAATCCGTGCCGAGTTCCGCAAGGAATTCAACCTGGACGATGACGACCTGTTGCTGGTGCAGATTGGCTCGGGCTTCAAGACCAAAGGTGTGGACCGCAGCCTCAAGGCGCTGGCCGCGCTGCCGTCGACCCTGCGCAAGCGTACCCGACTGATGGTGATCGGCCAGGACGACCCCAAGGTGTTCCAGTTGCAAAGCGCCACCCTGGGCCTGGGCGACCAGGTGCAGTTCCTCAAGGGCCGCAGTGATATTCCGCGCTTCCTGCTGGGCGCCGACCTGCTGATTCACCCGGCGTACAACGAGAACACCGGCACGGTGCTTCTGGAGGCGCTGGTGGCCGGCCTGCCGGTGCTGGTATCCAAGGTGTGCGGCTACGCCCATTACATCGCCGAGGCCGACAGTGGCCTGGTGCTGGATGAACCGTTCGAGCAGGACCAGCTCAACGGCTACCTGCAGCGTATGCTTGAAGACCCGCAGGCCCGCGCCAACTGGTCGCGCAACGGCCTGGCATTTGCTGAAACCGCCGATCTGTACAGCATGCCGCAGCATGCTGCCGACGTGATCCTGGGGCAGAAAACCGCATGAAGCTGATCCTGGCCGAACCCTTCAAACGCCTGTGGGCCGGGCGTGATGCCTTCGACGCCGTGGAGGAACTGCAAGGCGAGGTCTATCGCGAGCTGGAAGGGCGCCGCACGCTGCGTACCGAGGTGGCTGGCGAAGGCTTTTTCGTCAAGATCCACCGCGGCATCGGTTGGGGCGAGATCTTCAAGAACCTGTTCACTGCCAAGCTGCCAGTGCTGGGCGCCGGCCAGGAATGGCGGGCGATCCAGCGGCTGCATGAAGTGGGCGTGCCGACCATGACCGCAGTCGCCTACGGCGAGCGCGGCAGCAACCCGGCCGCGCAGCACTCGTTCATCATCACCGAAGAGCTGGCGCCGACCATCAGCCTGGAAGACTTCAGCATCGACTGGGTCAGGCAGCCGCCACAGCCACGCCTCAAGCGTGCGCTGATTGCCGAGGTGGCGAAGATGACCGGTGGCATGCACCGTGCCGGGGTCAACCACCGTGACTGCTACATCTGCCACTTCCTGCTGCACACCGACCGCCCGGTGACGGCGGATGACTTCAAGCTGTCGGTGATCGACCTGCACCGCGCGCAAACCCGGGCGACAATCAGCCGGCGCTGGCGCGACAAGGACCTGGCGGCGCTGTATTTCTCCGCGCTGGACATCGGCCTGACGCAACGGGACAAGCTGCGCTTCCTGCGTGGTTACTTCCAGCGCCCGCTGCGGCAGGTCCTCAAGGACGAAGCTGCTCTGCTTGCCTGGCTGGAGCGCAAGGCGCAGAAACTCTACGATCGCAAGCAACGCTATGGGGACGCACTCTGATGGCGAGTTGGACACTGGCGCCGGGCTACGAACACCTGGCGGCGGACTTCGGCAGCCTCGATGCAGTATTTGCCATCAAAGGCGAACGCCTGACCCGCGACCCGCTCAGCGAGGTGGTGCGCATCGAGCGTGACGGCGTCAACTATTACGTCAAACGTTATACCGGCGCCGGCAAGCACATGCGCCGCTACCTGGGTCGTCCGCGCATCAAGGCTGAATGGCAGAACCTCAAGCAGTTCGCCAAGTGGGGCATTCCCACGGCCGAAGTGGTGGCCTGGGGGCTGGAGCGCAAGGGCCTGGCCTTTGGTCGTGGGGCGATGATCACCCGCGAGTTGCCGAATACCGAAGACCTGTCGGCACTCGCCGAGCGCAACGATGCGCGCCTGGCCGACCGCGCCTGGGTCGACCACCTCAGCCGACAGCTGGCACGCCATACCCGGGTGATGCACGAGCACCGCTTCGCCCACAACGACCTCAAGTGGCGCAACCTGCTGGTCGATGACCAGGGCACGCTATTCTTCATCGACTGCCCCACCGGCGACTTCTGGCGCGGCTTCATGTGGCGGCACCGGATGATCAAGGACCTGGCATGCTTGGACAAAGTGGCCAAATACCACCTGTCGGCCACCCAGCGCCTGCGCTTCTACCTGCAATACCGTGGCCGTGACCGACTGAATGTGCGCGACAAGAAGCGCATTCGCCAGGTGCTGGGCTTTTTCGAGGGAAGGGAATGACCGATTACCTGGCCAGCGCGGACGTCGCGCTGCTCAAACGCCATGGCCTGGACGATTTCGAGGCGCTGTGGGCGCTGCAACTGGACGCCGTGGATGAACCCAACACCGGCCGTGGCGGCTGGAGCAGCGTGTTCCGCCTGGAACTCGAAGGCAAAGGTTATTACCTCAAGCGCCAGAGCGACTACCTGACCCGCACCCTGCACAGGCCCTTTGGCGAGCCGACCTTCGCCCGCGAATTCCGCAACATCAGCCGCTATCAGAAGCTGCACATTCCGGCCCTGCAAGCGGTGTTCTACGGTGAGCGCAAACAGGCTGGCAAGCACCGGGCGATCCTGATGACGCGTGCCCTGGACGAATGGACTGACCTCGACAGCCTGCTGGCGCAATGGCCGCAACTGGGCAGTGCCGAGCGTACGGGCATCCTGCAGGCCTGCGGCCAGCTGGCGCGCACCCTGCACAGCGCCGGGCAGGTGCACGGCTGTTTCTACCCCAAGCACATTTTCCTGCGCCAACGCCGCGAAGGCTGGGACGCGCAATTGATCGACCTGGAAAAGACCCGGCCGCTGCTGTTCGGTATGCGTGACCGCCTCAAGGACCTGGAACCGCTGCTGCGCCGCGCCCAGGTATGGAGCGAGCAGGATGTGCGCACCTTGCTGGCCACCTACCTGGTACAACCGGCCGACAGCTCGTTGGTCGATACCTGGCTACAACGCCTGACGCAACGCCGTCGTGAAAAAGAGGCCCGTTGATGCGTTTGTCTGAACTGAAGGATGCCGGGCGCAGCCCGTCGCTACCCCTGAGTATCAACCTGGCCGATGCCGCCGGCAGTGCCGACCTGCAACTGCTGACCCTGCTGCGCGTATTGCCGGGCCAGCGCTATGTGGGTGCTGGCGTATGGCGTGGTACCCCGGTGCTGGCCAAGCTGCTGGTTGGCGGGAATGCCGCCAGGCATTTCCAGCGTGAGTTGCAGGGTGTGAAGTTGCTGGCCGAACAGGGTCTGACCACGCCGAAATTGCTGGCCGACGGCCTCAAGGAAGGCGAGGGTGGCTGGCTGCTGTTCGAGTTCCTCGATGGCGCCGAAAGCCTGGCTGACGCCTGGGCGGCGGTAGAAGCCCAGCCGGTGCTGGCCGACGAGCAGCACCTGGTGCTGGGCGAAGCGCTGACCGCCGTAGCGCGTATGCATGCCCAGGGCTTGTGGCAGGAAGACCTGCACCTGGATAACCTGCTGCGCCACGGCGGCAAGCTTTACCTGATCGACGGCGCTGGCATCAAGGCGGAAACGCCTGGCCAGCAGTTGTCGCGCCCACGGGTGCTGGAAAACCTCGGGGTCTTCTTCGCCCAACTGCCCAAACGGCTGGAGCCCTTCATCGAAGAGCTGCTGGTGCACTACCTGCTGGCCAACGCCGAGCATGCGTTACCCTTGGAGGCCCTGCAGAAACAGGTGGACAAGGTCCGTAACTGGCGCCAGAAGGATTACCTGGAAAAGGCTGGCCGCGAGTGCAGCCTGTTCAGCGTGCAGCGCACCCTCTCGGGCTTGCAGGCTATCCGCCGCAGTGAGGTCCAGGCCATGCAGCCGGTACTGGAGCAGGCCGATGCGCTGATCGACCAGGGCCATTTATACAAGACCGGTGGTGCTGCCAGCGTGGCGCGCATCGAGGTGAATGGTCGCCCGCTGGTGATCAAACGCTACAACATCAAGAACACCGCGCATTGGTTCAAGCGCTTCTGGCGCCCTAGCCGGGCGTGGCATTCATGGATCGAAGGCCACCGCCTGGAGTTTCTCGACATCGCCACGCCACGCCCTCTCGCGGTGCTGGAACAGCGGGTGCTGGGCCTGCGTAGCCGTGCCTATCTGGTCACCGAATATGTCGACGGCCCGGACCTGACGGCATGCTTCGCGCCCTACGTCGAAAGTGGCGATGCACCCGAGGAGCAGGTGGATGCCTTGGTCCATGTGATGCAGCAACTGATTCGCGAGCGTATCAGCCACGGGGACTTCAAAGGCCATAACCTGTTCTGGCACAACGGCCAGTGGTCGCTGATCGACCTTGATGCCATGTGCCAGCACGCCACCCAGCTCAGCTTCGCTCCGGCCTATGCCCGTGACCGGGCACGGCTGCTGCGCAACTGGCCGAGTGGCAGTGCCTTGCATCAGCGACTGGACCGGCTTTTGCCAAAACTGGTCGAGTAAGGCAGCCGGTTCGAGCCTTCATTGCGCTGGCGGTGGTTGGTCTGGCAGTGTCAGCCAGTCACTGCTGCGCCCTGCCTGGCGAACGCGTATCAGCCACTGGCCGTTTTCGTGACGCATCACCGCCCATGGCACCACCCCGGCATTGTTGGGGCTAGCCATCTGCAAGTGGTAATGATCCGGCAGCAGGTGGCGGCGTACCGGCAACTGCCCGTTCTCCAGCCCCAGGTACAACTGATCGTCAGCCTCGAAGAGCCCTTGTTCGATGTTCAGTGGCAGGCCGGCCACAGGCACTTGCAGGTAGCAGTCTTCCAGTAACTGCTTCAGGTCGGGGAGCCCGTCGTACCAGAGTACCGGTGAGTCGATGACCCACTGCCCGTCGGCCTTGCGCTTGAGCGGCTGCTGCAGGTAGGCGTCTGGCTGGCCAGGGTCGATGGCCCGCCAGCGGTAGCCATCGAAGCTGACCTGGTAATAGCGGTTGTCGTTGTCCTTGACGAAGTACAGCGATTGCCCGCCAAACGCCGAGCTTTGCTCGTATACACCTTCACCGTAGATACCGTCTATGCGATAGCGCAGGCTGCTGCTGCCCGGTTCTACCTGGAGGCGTGCGGGCAGCGGCAGTGGCGGTTGTTTGGGGATCCCGCGCAGGGATCGGCGTAGCACTCTGGAACCCAGAAAGCTGGTACCGGCATCGTTGAGGTGGCTAAGCGCCTGATAGGCATGTCGCATCATCCCTTCGACATCCTCTTGCTTGAAGGCCTCGGCGCCGTCCCAGATATCGATTGCCATGCGGCCGATCGAAAGCACCAGCAGCGCACGGTTCGGCAGCAGCAGGCTGATCAAGTCCAGTAAGCGCCAGCTCAGTACAATGACCGATTCCACGTTCACTTCCCTGGTCGTCATGCTATCGGCATCGGCCTGAGCGATCAGCGCCCGGGCTTCGGCCATGTAGTAGTCGAAGAAAAGGTCGTCCTTGATCTCGGGGGTCGTCAAATGCGTGCTCATGCGCCCCTTGTCCAGCAGCCGCTGCACCGTGGCGGCAGGCAGTAATGGCAGGCGCTGGGCCACGTAGGCTTTCAACGCGGGCTGTTGGCGCAATGTGCGGAGCAGTTCGCGGGTTGTTCGGAAACGGCGCCAGGCCCTGCGGTCCGGGGCATCCGGGGTGTACAGCACACATGCCGGAGACTTGTAGGTGATGCTGTTGAGCAGAAGCACGCCCTGCAGGGTATGGCCCATGATGTTCAGCTGCCGGACAGTGACCGGGTAGCCGGCTACCGGCGCACGCAAGGCATTGTGTGGTTGGTCCAACACTGCGCGCACCCAGTTGTAGCCGTGTTCGAAAGGGTCTTCGCCAAAGTGCCCTGCGTAGCGCGCCTTGACGGCTTCAGCGCGCATGCGTGCACGGTTGAGCTTGCTGTGCGCAGTGAGGCGCCATTTGCCCGCTCTGGAACTGATCAGTTGGGTGTGCAGGTACTTTGCGTAACTGTCACCCACGTTCAGTTCCCTGACCATGTGCTTGACATATTGCGGCGTGAGCCCGGCGGGCAAGACTTTGCCATGGGCATGGGTCACTCGGGCCGTAAGCCAGTAGTCGGTATCGAACCACGGCAAATTCTTGAGGGCGATCTCTTCGAGGGTGTTGATTTCCTCGACCATTTCCACCATCTCGTCGCCCACGCGTCGCATGCCTGCGTAGGTGACATAGGATGAGATGGCGAAGGGATGCATGATGGCGCCAGTGCGGCGGGCACGCACGACCACGATCTTGATATCGCGTGGATCTGCGGCGTACCCCAGCTCATGGCTCAGGCGCTCGCGAAGGCGTGCGTTGGCCCAGCCCAGCAGGCTATTGCGTTGCTTGAAGTCGTTGAGGCTCAGCACTCCCGGGGCGGCAGCCTGCTCGGCGATTGCCACCAGCTCTTGCATCGCCTGCATCATATGGCTCAGGCCTTGCGCAGAGGTATTGCGCAGCCAGTTCGGCAGGTTCTTCTCAAGCAATCGGGAGTAACGTGTCTGCAGGATGGGTTTGGCGCCGACTTCGTGCCCTAGCGCCAGGGCTTTATGTATTCGGGTGTGCTGGTCGGGTGAGCCGTTGCTCCACAAGCCGGTGTCACTCAGGCGTTGGCGTTGGGCTTCTATCACACTGTCGATCTGGGCCTCCAGCAGGCTGTCGGCGTACCAGTCATAGCGCAGGCGCTGTGACCGGCGAGCGCGGTCCGCCTGCGGGTCAGTGTACAGATGAAGCAGCGGTTTGCTCTGGAGTGGGTCTTCCAGACGTTCGCAAAGCTCCTGGTGCAGTGCGTCAAGGGAGTCGAAGGCCTCGATGCCTTGTGACAGGCTGCACAGCAAGGCAGCGCCTGCGGCATCCTGAGGCGTGAGCATGTGGCCCTCGGCGGTGCCGGCAACGATGATCAGTGTGCCTGGCAGGTAGCTTCGCCAGTTGGGCCGTAGGCCTTCCAGCAGAACGCGGTAGACCTGTGGCCTTTTGGCCAGTGGCATATGCCTGCGCTGGGAGGGTAGTGGCTGTTGCAGGCAGGCCCATAGTTGATCGGCTGAGCGGTAGCCTAAGGTCTCGTCGCCCAGGCGCAATTCAACCTCGGCCAGCATCAGCGCCTTGCGCAGTGCCAGCAGCTTTTGTCGTGGGGTTGCGCCCTGCTCATCGGCCGTGGTCCAGAAGCTGGCCAGTTCGCCGTGTAGCCAGGTGCGTGTGTCGGGACTGATGGGGTGCTGAAGGTCAACAGTCGGAAGGCCGCCGAGCAGCTCACTGATCTGTCGGTCGATCTGTTCCAGTTGTTCGAGGGGGCGCATGGGGCGGGTCCTTGGTTGAGGAAAACCCCATGCTTGGCAATACCTGCGGTTGCGTGGCGGTAGCGGGCTAGCGCCCCCGACGCCACAGCAGCCCGCGCAGGCTCAACAGGGCCGGCAGGCCCAGGCCGGCCCATGCCAGAACGTCCCAGCCACCGTCGCCGAGCAGTGCGGCGAACAGGCCCAGGAACCCAAGCATGGCAATCAACGCTGGCCAGGCGAAGAGGCGTGCAGTGGCTTGCGACCTGTGGCTCATGCGCGCGCCTCCCTGGGCTTGCGCTGCTTGCCCCACCACAGGTAAAGGCCGCTGCCGAGCACGATGATGGTCAGCACGTCCAGCAAAGCCCAGAGGATTTGCATTGGTCGCCCGCCGTAATCGCCGAAATGCAAAGGCTGCGACAGGCCCAAGGCATCCATGTACCAGGGACGGTCGCCTACGGCAGTCACAGCAAGGGTGCGAGCATCGATCAAGACCGGCGTGAACAGGTGCGAACTCAGGTGTGTGGCACCGTTCATGAATACCGCATAGTGGTGCTCGCTGGAGAAACGCGTGCCTGGAAAAGCGATGAAGTCCGGGCGCATGCCGGGGGCGGCCTGTTCGGCAATTTCCAGCAGGCGAGTGGCTGGGGCGCGATCGACGAGCGGCGGGGCGTCGCGGTAGGGTGCAACCATCGCTGCCAGGCTGTCGTTGCGCCAGGCCGCGATGACCAGGTCGGACAGCGCACTGATCACGCCCGTCACCCCCACGGTCAGCGCCCAGGCCAGGGTCACTACGCCGATCAGGTTGTGCAGGTCGAGCCAGCGCAGGCGGCGGGACTTGTCGTGGCGTACCGTGGCGAACTGCAGGCGGCGCATGAACGGCGCGTAGAGCACGGTGCCGGAGACGATGGCGACGATGAACAGCACGCCCATGAAGGCCAGCAGCAGCTTGCCGGGCAGGCCGGCGAACATGTCCACGTGCAGGCGCAGCATGATCATCATGAAGCCGCCATTGGCAGCCGGCATGGCCACTGCTTCGCCAGTGCGGGCGTCGAGCATGAAGGTGTGCGACAGGTTGGGGTCGGTGCCAGCGGTAGCGGCGGTGATAGCCACCACGCCGTTGGGTTCGTCCTCCTCGTAGCCGAAATACTGCACCACCTCGCCGGGACGGTGTTGTTCGGCTTTCAGTACAAGCTGCTGCAGGTCGAGGTGCGGGGTGCCAGCTGGCATTTCACGTAGTTCGGGGGCGTCGCCGAGCAGGTGTTCGAGTTCGTGGTGGAAGATCAGCGGCAGCCCGGTGAGTGCCAGCAACAACAGGAACAGGGTACAGACCAGGCTGCTCCAGGTATGGATCACGGACCAGCGGCGGATGGTTAGGCTTTTCATCACGGTACCGATTGTTGTCTGTTGGATCGTGGGGCCGCAAAGCGGCCCCCGCTCACTCAGAACTTGTAAGTGGCGCTGGCGACAACGCTGCGCTCATCGCCGTAGTAGCAGTAGTACGAGTCACAGGTAGAGAGGTAATCCTTGTTCAGCAGGTTGGTGGCATTGACCGCCACCGACGCACCTTTCAGGCTGCTGTTCAGGCGACCCAGGTCGTAATGCACCGATGCATCGAACACGGTGTAGGCCTTGGCCTTGCCCAGGTAGGTATTGGCTTGGTCACCGTAGGTGTTGCCGGTATAGCGCGCGCCCAGGCCGATGCCGAAGCCGTCGAGCACGCCGGAGTGCCAGGTGTAGTCACTCCATACCGAGGCTTGCTGGTTAGGCATCAATTGCAGGCGGTTACCTTTGTAGAGGCCGTCCTGCACTTCAGATTTGGCCAGGGTGTAAGCTGCAATCACTTTCAGGTTTTCGGTAACGTCGGAAACCGCTTCAAGCTCAAGGCCGTGGACTTTCACTTCGCCGGTCTGGCTGGTGACGGTTACGCCTCCCACGTTGTTGGTGACCGAGACGTTCTTCTGGGTCAGGTCATACACAGCGGCCGAAAGCAGGGTGTTGGAGCCCGGTGGCTGGTACTTGACGCCCAGCTCCCACTGCTGGCCTTCGGTCGGCTTGAACGATTCGGTCGCAGAAGCGCTGGCATTGCTGGCAGGTTGGAAGGACTCGGCATACGAAAGATACGGCACGAAGCCCGAATCGAACACGTAGCTGATGGCCACGTTGCCGCTGAATTTCTTGTCGCGCTGTGTATTGGTGGCATCGCCCTGGTTGAAGTACTTGGTACCGGTGTGCACCCAGTCTTCACGGCCGCCCAAGGTCAGCCGCCAGTTGCCAAGCGCCATCTGGTCCTGCACGTACAGGCCGGTCTGGCGGGATTTCTGGTTGTAGTCGTAGAACGCCGTGGAGCGGTCAGGGCGGGTGATCGGCACCCCGTACACCGGGTTGATCACGTTGCTGGCCGGCACGTTGAAGTCGAAGATCGACAGGTAGTTGGTGTTGATGCGCTGGTGATCCAGGCCAAGCAGCAGGGTGTGGGTAATGTCCCCGGTGGCGAAGTCGGCCTGGAAGTTATTGTCCACGGCGAACTGGCTGATGTCTTCGTCCGTGTTGGTCGATATGCGGCTGACTGTGCCATCGTCCTGTACTGGCGGCGAGCTGGCGTTGTAGCTGCCCGGGGTGATGGTCTGGAACGACAGGTCGGTCTTGGTGTAGCGCAGGTTCTGACGGAACTGCCACACGTCGTTGATGCGGTGTTCGAAGGCATAACCAAGCGCGTAGTAGGTGCGGTCGTAGAACTCGTAGTCCGGGTCACCCAGGTTCTTGTGGTGGGAGATCTTGCCGAACGGCATGTCGATCTTGGTGCCCTGGATCGGGCGGAACTGGCTGGTGGCGCCGGTATCGTCGCGGGTGAACTGGGTCAGCAAGGTCAGCGTGGTGTCCTCGTCCATGTTCCAGGTCAGGCTTGGGGCAATGTTGTAGCGCTTGTCGTCGATATGGTCGATCTGCGTGCCGCCATCGCGGACTACACCACTGACGCCATACAGAAAGCGGCCTTCGTCGTCGATCTTGCCGGTGCTGGCGAAATTGATCTGGCGGTGGTTGTCGCTGCCGTACTGTAGCTCGATTTCGTGCTCGCTCTCTGCTTGTGGGCGGCGGCTGACCATGTCCAGCAGGCCACCGGGCGGGGTCTGGCCATACAGCGAGGATGCCGGGCCCCGAAGCAGTGCAAGGCGGTCGAGGTTCCAGGTTTCGGCCTTCGGGTTGGCGTACACGCCGCGGGGCAGCGGCAGGCCATCGAGGAACTGGGTCGGTTCGAAGCCGCGCACGCGCATCCAGTCATAACGGGTGTCGCTGCCGAAGCTGGCAGAGACGATGCCCGGCATGTAGCGCACGGCGTCGTCGAGGCTATGCACGCCACGGTCTTTCATCTGCTCGCGGGTGGCCACGGAGATTGACCGGGGGACTTCGACCAGCGCGGTGTCGGTCTTGGTGCCAGCAGCGGTGCGCTTGGCCAGGTAGCCTTCGACCGGCCCCCAGGCGCTTTCGCTCGCGCTGGTGGCATTCACCGTGGTTTCCGGCAAGGCCAGGCTGCCGTCCGGCACGGCCACCAGGCTGTAGCTGCCGACGCTGCTCTGCTGCAGTTGCAAGCCGGTGCCGAGCAAGGCTGCATGCAAGGCGCCGAGGCCGTCGTACTGGCCGCTTACAGGGGCCGAAATGCGACCGTTGACCAGTGCGGGGTCGATGGCCAGGGCGATGCCGGCCTGGCTGGCGATCTGGTTGAGAGTACTGGCCAGCGGCGCGCTGGGCAGGTTGTAGGCGCGCGGAGCAGATTGCTCGGCGGCCGACAGGGCAGTGCTGGCCAGTGGGGCAGCCAGACCAATGGCCAGGGCCATCAGGCTAGGGCGCAGGATACGATCAACGGCACGGGACATGCGGCGGTTCCTCGACGGGTAAGTACTTGCTGCATCCTTGCCGAGCGAGAGTTGAAAAGTGACAGGGCGAATCTGAAAAAAAGTGAGAATTATTCGGAGTGGGTTTTTGTCGGTACCGGCCCTATAGCCGGTACGGGTTTACTTGGGAACGACGTTGATCCACCACTGGGTATGCCGCTCGATCTTCACCGGCAGTGCCGGTACCAGCGAGGCCAGCGCCAGGTCGGTGTCGGTCAGCGGGAAGCTGCCGGTCACGCGCAGGTCCGCGACCTTGACGTCCACCCCAAGGTAGCCGCTGCGGTACTGGCCCAACACCGCCAACAGGTCGCCCAGGCGCACGTTGTCCACCACCAGCATGCCGCGGGTCCAGGCATCGGCACCGGCTGGTACCGCGCCGATCTGGCCAAGGCCGTTGGCGTTCATCAGCACCTGCTGGCCTTCGCTCAGCACTTGTTCGTCGCCGCTGTTGTGCGGCATGGCGGCAACCGAGGCTTGCAGCACTTCCAGCCGGGTGCCGTGCTCTTCCCGCCGCACCAGAAAGCGCGTACCCAGTGGGCGCAGACGGCCATCGTCAGTGCGCACCAGCAGCGGGCGTGGGTCAAGGTGGCCGGTTTCGACCGAGATTTCGCCCTGATGCAGCACGATGACCCGCTGGTTGCCTTGGTAGTCGATGTCCACGGCAGTGTGCGTGTTCAGGCTCAGCAGGGTGCCGTCTTCCAGGCGCAGGGTGCGCAGTTCACCGGTGGCGGTCCGCTGGTCGGCCAACCAGTAGGCAGGTGCCAGCGACGGTGCGCCTACCCAGGCCAGCAGCGAACCGAGCAGGAACATGCTGGCCAAGCCACCGCCCAACTTGCCGATGCGTCGGCGCAAGCTCACCCGCGATTGCAGCAGGGCCTGGCGAGCCGGCCCGGCCGCCGCGCCGACGCGCTGGTCCAAGGCGCCGAGCTGGCGCCAAGCGCGTGCGTGTTCCTCGCTGGCCGCATGCCAGCGCATGAATTCGTTGCGTTCATCAGGGGTGCCGCTGGCCTCGTCGAGGCTGAGTTTCCAGGCGATTGCGGCTTCCAGCACCCGTGACGAAACCGGTGCGTTGCTCACGTCGGCTCCCCATACAGGGCCACGTAGCACTGACGCATGCCTTGGGCGATGTACTGGCGCACCCGCGATACCGAAACGCCCAGGCGCTCGGCGATTTCGGCATGGCCCATGCCGTCCAGACGGTTGTGCAGGAATGCCGCGCGGGCCTTGCTGGACAGCTTGCCGAGCAGCCGGTCGATGGCCTTGAGGTCTTCGAGGATCAGGTGCTGCACTTCTGGCGAAGGGTGTTCGGCTTCCGGGATCAATGCCAGTTCCGCCAAATAGGCCTGCTCCAGTGCTGCGCGGCGGAAATGGTCGAACATCAGTCCCTTGGCTACGGCAGCGAGAAACGCGCGGGGTTCGCGCGGCGTGTCCAGCTGCTCGCGGCCGAGCAGGCGCACGAAGGTGTCCTGGCTCAGGTCTTCGGCACGTTGGCGGCAGGCCATGCTGCGTTGCAGCCAGGCGAGTAGCCAGCCGCGGTGGTCGCGGTACAGCGCACCGACCAGATCGGCGTGTGGGCTCTGTGCTGAAGACAAGCAGCGTCCCCCCCGGAACGTATGCATTAACTAACGATAATTATTCGCGATTGTTGCAGAGGGGAGGGGTTGGGTGCAATGGACGCTTATCGGATTGCCATCATGGGGTTTGGTTTGAGTTATGTGGCGCCGGTGAGATCGAGCGCCGCGCGGGCGGCGCTCGATCCCACCGGCGCTGCAATTTCCACGCCCTACAAACCGTGGCTCTGCACCTTGCGCCGTCGCCACCCGCGCAACCGCTGCTCCAGCTGCAACGGGCTGTCCAGCTGCTGGCGCCGGGCCTGGCTGAACAGGATCAGCGCCAGCTCTGCGGTCACCTGGGCATCGGCGCTGGCATGGTGACGCTCTTCTACCTGCAGACCAAAGCGAGCCACCCAGTCATCCAGCCCCGCCTCCCGCAGCACCGTGTCCGGGTTGAGCATCGGTGCCAGTTCGGCAACGTCGAGGAACATTGACTGCAAGCGATGCCCAAGGGTCTCTTTTAGCGCGCGGGCGAGCATGCGCTGGTCGAATGGCGCGTGAAACGCCAGCACCGGGCTGTTGCCAATGAAATCGAGTAAATCCAGCAAGGCCTCGGCCGGGTCGCACCCCGCAGCAAGGGCGCCGGGGCCCAGGCCGTGGATCAGCACGCTGGCGTTGGTTTTCTGTAAAGGTCGGTGCAGGGTACGTTCGAACTGCTGGGCAAAATCGATGGCGCCATCCTCGATCGCCACTGCGCCAATCGACAACACTTGGTCCCGGTTGGGGTTGAGCCCGCTGGTTTCCAGGTCCAGCACCACCCAGCGCTGTTCGCGCAGGGTACATACGCCCAGCGGCACGGGCTTGGGCAACTTGGCCAGGCGCTGGCGCGTGGCGTGGTCCAGTTCGGGTGCGCTGGGGCGCAGCCAGGCGAACAGGCTCATAGCTGGTACCGCAAGGCCAGGCTGCTTTGCAGGCGCTGGGCCTGGCGCAGCGACTCGCGCAGGATGCGCCGGTCCAGGTGATTGAGGCTGTCTGGGTCGAGCCGGTTGGAGTACGGCAGGTTGTCGCGGGTCTGGCGTTGGTGCTGCTGCATGCGGGTCTGCTGGATGAAGTGGTAGGCCTCTTCATAAGCGGCGCCGTCCAGTGGTTCGATCACCCCCTTGGCCACCAGCTGGCGCAAACGCTCCAGGGTATTGCAGGCGCCGATACCATTGGCCAGGGCCAGCAAACGGGCGCCGTCGACGAAGGGCGTCAGCCCTTGGACCTTGAGGTCGAGGGTGGCCGCCTTGTCGTTGCCTTGGCGGGTCAGCACGAACTCGCGCAGGCGGCCCACCGGCGGGCGCTGGCGCAGCGCGTTCTCGGCCATCATGCGTTGGAAGATGCGGTTGTCGGCTACCTGTGCCAGCAGGCCCTGGCGCAGTTGCTCGCAACCCTGATCGTCGCCCCATACCACGCGCAGGTCGAAGTAGATGCTCGAGCCCAGCAGATTCTCCGGGCTGGCTTCGCGGACAAAACCGGCAAACCGACGCGCCCACTCTTTGCGCGACAGGCATAGCTCCGGGTTGCCGGCCATGACATTGCCCATGCACAGGGTGAAGCCGCACTGGGCCAGGCACTGGTTGATGTATTGCGCCAGTGGCAGCAGGCGGGCGCGGATGGCGTCAGCCTCGGTTTTATCTTCGGCTTCGAAGAGGATGCCGTTGTCCTGGTCGGTGTGCAGGGTCTGTTCGCGGCGCCCCTCGCTACCAAAGCACAGCCAGCTGAATGGCACACCTGGGTCGCCACGCTCCGCAAGGGCCAGCTCGATGACTCGGCATACGGTGTGGTCGTTGAGCAGGGTGATGATCTGGGTGATCTGCGTCGACGATGCGCCGTGGGCGAGCATGCGCTCTACCAGTTGGCTGATCTCTCCGCGTAGCGAAACCAGGCTGTCCAGGCGTGGCGCATGGCGGATGGTGCGCGCCAGGTGCACCAGGTCGACCCGTTGCAGGGAGAACAGGTCGCGTTCGGAAACCACCCCGCACAGGCGGCGGTTGTCCACCAGGCACACGTGGGCGATATGCCTCTCGGTCATGGCCATGGCGGCATCGAAGGCGCTGGCCTGGGGGCTCAGATAGAACGGTTTAGCGGTCATGTGCCGCTCGATCGGCGCGCCCAGGTCGGCATCGGCCGCAGCCACCACCTGGCGAAGGTCACGCAGGGTGAAAATGCCGATGGGGTAGCGCTGCGGGTCGACTACCACGATGCTGCCGACCTGTTGCTCGTGCATCAGCCGCACGGCTTCGCGCAATGGCGTATCGGCGCTGCACACTACCGGGTGACGCATGGCCAGTTCACCCAGCGGTGTGTTCAGCGAATACTGGGTGCCAAGGGTTTCTACCGCACGTTGGCGCACCTGCTGGTTGACCTGGTCAAGGAGGCTGCTGACCCCGCGCAGGGCAAAATCCCGAAACACTTCCGACATCGAGAAGACGCGGATGAATGCCGCCTTGTTCAGTTGCAGGCAAAAGGTGTCTTCCCCGGCCAGGTGCTCGGTGCGGGTTGCCCGCTCGCCCAACAGCGCGGCCAAGGGGAAGCATTCGCCGCTGGTGATTTCGAAGGTGGTCTCGACCCCGGGTTTGACCAGGTGCTGGCGCTCGCCAACTACCCGCCCTTGCTTGACGATGTAGAAGTGCTCGACCGGGCCGTCGGCGGGCTTGACGATGCTTTCGCCGCAAGCATAGAAGCGCAGCTGGCACTGCTCGACCAGGTAGGCCAGGTGGCTGTGTTCCATTTGGTTGAACGGCGGAAAGCGCTGCAGAAACTGCAGCGTGCCCTGGATGTTCTGCAGCACTGCCGTCCTGCCTGCCTGGCTGTAGGCGTCATTTTTGCTCATGAAACTGACCGTATCGCTATGCCGAACTATATATATCTATATATAGGTGCCGGCCATGTTGTTCTCTGCCTCCATGGTCGGCTTGCAGCGAAGTGGTGCCCATTGGACGTAAGTCTATGAGCGCCTCTGTCAAAGACCCGACGAAAGGCGAAACGGGTTACGCGAGTAATGTGGTCCTAAGGCTGAAGCGGAATTTTTTTGACGAGATGAGCATGCCTGAGCAAACCGACATACTGAGCGATGCCGAGCGCGAGGCGTTGGCCGTGGTCAGTGCGCCTGTGGCACCCAAGCCACTGGTGCTGGTGGTGGATGACAACGCGGTCAACCGTGAGGCGTTGATCCTTTACCTGAAAAGCCGGGGGATCGATTGCGTGGGTGCGGACGGTGCCGAGGAGGCCAGGTTGTACCTGCATTATCAGCAACGTATCGGGTTGATGATCACGGACTTGCGCATGCAGCCGGTCGACGGTCTTGACCTGATTCGTTGGATTCGCGAATCGGAAAGGGCGGCGTTATCGATCATCGTGGTGTCGGGCGACACCGATGTGAAAGAGGCCGTGGATGTGATGCATCTGGGGGTGGTGGATTTCCTGCTCAAGCCGGTGGACCTGGGCAAGCTGCTGGAGTTGGTGAAGAAAGAACTTAAAATCGACTGATGCGCAGTGGGGGCCGCAAAACGGCCCCCTGGCGCAGATGCTACTTACAACCCGTTACGCGCCTTGAACTCGCGGCGACGGCGGTGCAGTACCGGCTCGGTATAACCGTTCGGCTGCTTGCCACCTTCCACCACCAGCTCCACAGCCGCCTGGAACGCGACGTTGTCGTCGAAGTTCGGCGCCATCGGGCGGTACAGGGCGTCACCAGCGTTCTGCTGGTCAACCACCACGGCCATGCGCTTGAGGCTTTCCAGCACCTGCTCCTGGCTGACCACGCCGTGGCGCAGCCAGTTGGCCAGCAGCTGGGCCGAAATACGCAGGGTGGCGCGGTCTTCCATCAGGCCGACGTTGTTGATGTCCGGCACCTTCGAGCAACCCACACCCTGGTCGATCCAGCGAACCACGTAGCCGAGGATGCCCTGGGCGTTGTTGTCCAGCTCATTGCGGATCTCTTCGTCCGACCAGTTGGTGTCGGCAGCCAGCGGGATGGCCAGGATGTCGTCTACCGAAGCCGGGGTACGCGAGGCCAGTTCACGCTGGCGTGCCTGCACGTCAACCTTGTGGTAGTGCAGGGCATGCAGCGTGGCGGCAGTCGGCGACGGTACCCAGGCGGTGTTGGCGCCGGCCAGCGGGTGGGCGATCTTCTGCTCGAGCATGGCGGCCATCAGGTCCGGCATGGCCCACATGCCTTTGCCGATCTGGGCACGGCCCTGCAGGCCGGTGGCCAGGCCTACGTCGACGTTGTTGTTCTCGTACGCGCCGATCCACTTCTCGTTCTTCATGGCGCCCTTGCGCACCACGGCGCCGGCTTCCATCGAGGTGTGGATCTCGTCGCCGGTGCGGTCGAGGAAGCCGGTGTTGATGAACGCCACGCGCTCGGCAGCTGCCTTGATGCAGGACTTGAGGTTGACCGTGGTACGGCGTTCCTCGTCCATGATGCCGACCTTGACGGTGTTGCGCGGCATACCCAGCAGGTCTTCGACCTGGCTGAAGATCTCGGCGGCGAATGCCACCTCTTCAGGACCGTGCATCTTCGGCTTGACGATGTATACGCTGCCGCTGCGGGTGTTCTTGCGGCTGGTGTTGCCGTTGAGGTTGTGCAGGGCGATCAGGTTGGTGAAGAGGCCGTCCTGGATGCCTTCTGGGATCTCGTTGCCTTGGGCATCCAGAATCGCCGGGTTGGTCATCAGGTGGCCAACGTTACGCACGAACAGCAGCGAACGGCCGTGCAGGGTTACGCTGCCACCGTTGGGTGCGGCGTACTCGCGGTCCGGGTTCATGGTACGGGTGAAGGTCTTGCCACCCTTGCTCACGCTTTCGGCCAGGTCGCCTTTCATCAGGCCCAGCCAGTTGCGGTAGACGATGACCTTGTCGTCGGCGTCGACGGCGGCAACGGAGTCTTCGCAGTCCATGATGGTGGTCAGCGCCGACTCCATCAGGATGTCTTTGACGCCGGCCGCGTCGGTGCTGCCGACCGGGGTGCTGGCGTCGACCTGGATTTCGAAATGCAGGCCGTTGTGCTTGAGCAGCACGGCAGTCGGTGCCGCGGCGTCGCCGTGGAAGCCAATCAGCTGTGCGTCATCACGCAGGCCACTGTTGCTGCCGCCCTTCAGGGTGACCACCAGCTTGCCGCCTTCAATGCGGTAGGCGGTAGAGTCGACATGCGAGCCGGCAGCCAATGGCGCGGCTTCATCAAGGAAGGCGCGGGCGAAGGCGATGACTTTGTCGCCACGCAGCTTGTTGTAACCCTGGCCTTTCTCGGCGCCACCTTCATCGCTGATGGCGTCGGTGCCATACAACGCGTCGTACAGCGAACCCCAACGGGCGTTGGCGGCGTTCAGGGCGAAACGGGCGTTCATCACCGGAACAACCAGCTGTGGGCCGGCCATGTGGGCGATTTCTTCGTCCACGTTCTGGGTGGTGGCCTGGAAATCGTCGGCTTGTGGCAGCAGGTAGCCGATTTCCTGGAGGAATGCTTTGTAGGCTACGGCGTCGTGGGCCTGGCCTTTACGTGCCTGATGGTAGGCGTCGATCTTGGCTTGCAGCTCGTCGCGCTTGGCGAGCAGGGCTTTGTTCTTTGGAGCGAGGTCATTGATGATCTTCTCTGCACCCGCCCAGAACTGCTCGGCGACGATGCCGGTCCCGGGGATGGCTTCGTTGTTCACGAAGTCGTACAGGACCTTGGCGACCTGAAGGCCACCGACTTGAACGTATCCAGTCATTGCTTGCCTCACTCTGCTCAGCTATTTCGCTCTTCTGTATTAAGCCTGTAGCGCTTCTCTAAACACGTACCAGTGCTTGCTCCCGGGGGTGAGCCCGAGCGCGGCTGGGTGCAGCCTGCCAGACGGGCTGGCAGGCAGTGTGCGTATTTTCACAGGCGCCTTGGCAGACATCCAAACGACGTTTTGTAGTCCGCGCCACGGGATACTACATGAAGCAGTAGGCGGGGCAAAATCAGACTAAAAGCGCCGTTATGCGACCCGTTGGTCGCGTATGGTCACGCTGGGAATGGGTATGTTCGCAAAAAACTGGTGGATTGTTCCAGATAAATCTTGAAACAGTACACGATTGGCTGTGCGGATTGCCCTGCGGCAGGTTGCCGCGCCTTGCCTATACTGAGCGGATCCCCCGATTATCTGCCGCCCGGCGCGGTCCGACACGAGGAAGGGCTTGTGGATCATCTTGTACTAACTGTGATTGCCCCTGACAAGGCCGGCCAGGTCGAACGCATTGCCCAGTGCATCGCCGACCACAGTGGCAACTGGCTGGAAAGCCGCATGTCGCGCATGGCCGGCCAGTTTGCTGGCATCCTGCGGGTGGCGGTGCCGGCAGAGAATTACGCCGAACTCGTGGCCTCGCTGCAGGGGCTGGCCAGGTATGACATACGCGTGCTGATTGCCGAGAGCGGGATCGAGCCATCGTGCACCTGGAAGCCGATTGCCATGGAGCTGGTGGGTAATGATCGGCCGGGGATCGTGCGGGACATTACCCGCTTGCTGGCCGAGCTGCAGGTAAACGTCGAGCGGTTTTCCACAGAAGTGCGGCCGGCGCCGATGAGCAGTGAGCCGTTGTTTCACGCCGACGCATTGCTGGCGCTGCCGTTGACATTGCCGCTGGATGAACTGCAGCAGCGGCTGGAGAGCCTGGCGGATGACTTGATGGTGGAGTTGAAGCTGCGGGCGGAGGATTGATCAGGGATTGCCGAAGCGGCCCCCTGCGGTTATCCCGATATCACGGGGAAGGCCCTGTGGATAACCTGGGGGTGTACCTCTCCAGGCCAATAACGGCGTGCCTTCCACGGCTTTGATCAAAAAACATCCAGAAATCAGCAGCTTGTGCACAAACTACGGGGACGAGGGTGTGGATAACCTTTGGAGATGTCTCTGCAGGCCACGGACTACAGGGCCTGCAGAGTTTTGATTGTTTTTTGATCAGCTACGCTTGCGCAAACTCAGCCACGCATCGACGCTGTAAATCGCCAGGCCCGCCCAGATGAACATGAACGCCACCAGTGTGCTCGACGACAGATGTTCATCGAACAGTAGCACTGCTTGCAGCAGCACCAGGGTCGGCGCCAGGTATTGCAGGAAGCCCAACGTGGTGTATGGCAGGTGCCGCGCTGCTGCGTTGAAGCACACCAGCGGCACCAGAGTTACCGGCCCCGCTGCCATCAGCCACAAGGCCTCGCTGCTGGTGTAGAACGCGCCTTGGGCACTCATCGCCGCCGGGTGCAGCAATAGCCAGCCGAGCGCCAGCGGCACCAACATCCAGGTTTCCACCACCAAGCCGGGCAGCGCAGCCACCGGCGCCTGCTTGCGGATCAGCCCGTAGAAGCCGAAGCTCAGCGCCAGCGCCAGCGATACCCACGGCAGGCTCCCCACCTGCCATACCTGCTGGGCCACGCCGATGCCGGCCATGCTCACCGCCAGCCATTGCAGGCGGCGCAGGCGTTCGCCAAGAATCAGCATGCCCAGCAGCACGTTGATCAGCGGGTTGATGTAGTAACCCAGGCTGGCTTCGAGCATGCGGCCGTTGTTCACCGACCACACGTAGGTCAGCCAGTTACCGGCGATTAGCGCCCCGCTCAGGGCCAGGATGCCCAGCCGGCGCGGGTTTTCACGCAGTTCCCGCCACCAGCCGGGGTGTTTCCACACCAGCAGCAGTAGCGAGCCGAACAGCGCCGACCAGAGCACCCGGTGGACGATGATCTCTACCGCCGGGACGCTCTGTATTGCCTTGAAGTAGAGGGGGAACATGCCCCAGATGATGTAGGCGCTCAGGCCCAGAATGTACCCGCGACGCGGGTTTGCGGCGTGCATGCAGAATCCTTGCTTAGGTAGCTAAATAAAGCGACGCCTATTGTAGACAGAGGCGGGTACGCTTCTAGAACAATTTCAGCGGTGCTTCATCCAGTGCCGCCATTTGTTCGCGCAGGGCCAGAATCTGATCGCCCCAATAACGTGGCTGGCCGAACCAGGGGAAGCTGCGCGGGAACGCCGGATCATCCCAGCGGCGTGCCAGCCAGGCGCTGTAGTGCAGTTGGCGCAAGGCACGCAGCGGTTCGATCAGGGCCAGCTCGCGCGGGTCGAAATCGTGAAACTCGTTGTAGCCGTCGATCAGTTCGGCCAGTTGCCCCAGCCGCTCTTCGCGGTTACCGGCCAACATCATCCACAGGTCCTGCACCGCCGGGCCCATCCGGCAGTCGTCGAGGTCGACCACGTGATACACCTCGTCCCGGTGCATCAGGTTGCCAGGGTGCAGATCGCCGTGCAGGCGGATGAGCTGGTGCGGGGTACGGCTGTAGATATCCTCGACGCGTTTGAGCAAGTCGCGAGCCACGGATTGGAACGCCGGGAGCAGTTCGCGCGGGACAAAATCGCCCTCCAGCAGGGTTTTCAGCGAGGCATGGCCGAAGTTGTCCACAGCCAGCGCTTCGCGGTGCTCGAAGGGTTTGCTGGCGCCCACGGCATGCAGGCGGCCAAGCAGCTGGCCCAGGCGGTAGAGCTGGTCGAGGTTACCCGGCTCTGGGGCATGCCCGCCGCGGCGAGGGAACAGGGTGAAGCGGAAGCCCTGGTGTTCGAACAATGTGCGGCCATCGTGCTGCAGGGGCGCAACCACCGGCACTTCACAGTCGGCCAGTTCGGCGGTAAAGCTGTGTTCTTCGAGTATCGCCGCATCGCTCCAGCGGCCTGGGCGGTAGAACTTGGCAATCAACGGCTGGGCGTCTTCGATGCCCACCTGATAGACGCGGTTCTCGTAGCTGTTCAGTGCCAGCACCCGGGCATCGCTGAGAAAGCCAATGCTTTCCACGGCGTCCAGGACCAGGTCGGGGGTGAGGGTGTCGAAGGGGTGGGACATGGGAACTCCGGGGGTAAGCGGCTGGAGGCCATGGTACCGCGTTATACCTGGGCCGGCCTCCTCGCGGGCGAGCCCCGGTTACGCAGGTATCCCTATCAACACATAAGAGGGATGGAATTGCACCCTCACCTGCTGCCCAGCCAGCCAATCAGCCTCGGCCATGGCACACAGCGTCTGCCCATTGCCAAGCGCCAACCTGACTTCACTGGGTTCATCGACCTCAGCCAATACTTCCTCCACTGTCGCCCGCAGGCAGTTGCTTCCCGCTTCTGCCTCTTCCCCCTCTGCCAGCAACCGCACCCACCCCGCCTTGAGCAGGGCCACCACCATCGTTCCCAGTGTCAGCTCAAGCCGCGCGGTGCTGTCGTGGGTGATCAGCGCCTCGATCTCCAGCCCGCCACCCAAGGCCAGGCTCACGCGGTCATAGCGGCCTTCTCGGCGCAAACCGCTGACCTGTCCCTGCAGTTGGTTACGCGCACTGGTGCGCAGCATGAGGCGCCCGAGCAGGTCGAGGTCGCTGGATTCTTCAGCGGCGTCGAGCATTTGCGCCTGCAGGGCCTGCAGCCTCTGATACAGGCGCAGAACGCGCTCACCTTCTGCAGACAGGCGCGCGCCGCCACCGCCGCGGCCACCGGTGCTGCGCTCGACCAAGGGCTGGCTGGCCAGGTTGTTGAGCTCATCGATGGCATCCCAGGCCGCTTTGTAGCTGATGCCAGCAGCCTTGGCGGCGCGGGTGATCGAGCCTTGCTCGGCAACGTGCTGCAGCAGCGCGATGCGCTGTGGGCGGCGGGCGATGTGCTGGGTGAGGAGGGTGGGTAGGGGCATAGGGAGTCAGTCGATGTAAGGGGTAGCCAAGTGTGAATTGCGCAGCCACAGCTGTCTCGCAAAATCCTGAGGTCGGTCCCACAGGGGCCGTCGAGTCATACATACCCCGGCTTGGGCGTTCGTGCCAGGCAATACACATCGACCTTGTGCGCCCCGGCCTCGCGCAGCACCTGGGCAATCGCCTGCGCGGTGGCACCGGTGGTCAACACATCATCGATGATGGCGACATGTTTGCCCGTCACGTCACCGGCGACCGTGAACGCCTGGCGCAAATTGCGCCGTCGTGCCTTGGCATCCAGCCATTGCTGCGCTGGCGTCTCGCGCGTGCGCAGCAACAACCGATCGTCGCAAGGTAGCCCCAGCTGCGATGACAACCAGCGCCCAAGCATCCCCGCCTGGTTGAACCCCCGCTCGCGTAGTCGACGCCTGGCCAAGGGTACAGGCAACAGCAGGTCGGGGCGTGGGAGGCCCTCAGCAAAGCGGTGCAGCAGCCCGTGCCCCAACAACTCGGCCAGCAACCGCCCCACAGGCCACTGCCGGTTGTGCTTGAAACGGCTGATCAATGTGTCCACCGGAAAGCCGAAATGCCACAGCGCAATGACCTGTTCGAATGCCGGCAAGCGGCGACAGCACTGGGCACAGGCCAGGTCCGCCATGGGCAGGGGCAGGGCGCAATAACGGCATTGGTCACCCAGCCAGGGCAGTTCTTGTTCGCAGGCCATGCACAGTGGGTAGTGCTGCCCGGCAGGTACATCACAAAGCAGACACATCTGATTAATAAGTGACCACTTGTAAACCAGCCTTTTCAAGTACGGTTGACAGTTCATGGGCCTTCCCTGACTATGCGAGCTATCCGTGATGCGCTGGCGGGCTTACCTGTCCCGGCGCCAGCTTCAGCCTAAACAAGGAAACGCCGATGAGCGCCAGCACAACTGCAACAATACGTCACGACTGGTCCCTGGCCGAGGTCAAGGCGCTGTTCCAGCAACCCTTCAACGACCTGCTGTTCCAGGCGCAGACCGTGCACCGCGCGCATTTCGACCCGAACCGCGTGCAGGTTTCGACCCTGCTGTCGATCAAGACCGGCGCCTGCCCGGAAGATTGCAAATATTGTCCGCAGTCCGGCCACTACAACACCGGGCTGGAAAAGCAAAAGCTGATGGAAGTGCAGAAGGTGCTGGAAGAAGCCGCCCGCGCCAAAGCCATCGGCTCTACCCGCTTCTGCATGGGCGCGGCGTGGAAGCACCCGTCGGCCAAGGACATGCCCTACGTGCTGGAGATGGTCAAAGGCGTGAAGGCCATGGGCCTGGAAACCTGCATGACCCTCGGCAAGCTCGATGAGGAGCAGACCAAGGCCCTGGCCCAGGCCGGCCTGGACTACTACAACCACAACCTCGACACCTCGCCAGAGTTCTACGGCAGCATCATCACCACCCGCACCTACAGCGAGCGCCTGCAGACCCTGGCCTATGTGCGTGACGCAGGGATGAAGATCTGCTCCGGCGGCATCCTTGGCATGGGCGAGTCGCTGGACGACCGCGCGGGCCTGCTGATCCAGCTGGCCAACCTGCCCGAGCACCCAGAGTCGGTGCCGATCAACATGCTGGTCAAGGTGGCCGGTACGCCGCTGGCCGAGGAAGAAGATGTCGACCCGTTCGACTTCATCCGCATGCTGGCAGTGGCCCGCCTGTTGATGCCCAAGTCGCACGTGCGCCTGTCCGCCGGCCGCGAGCAGATGAACGAGCAGATGCAGGCCCTGGCCTTCATGGCTGGCGCCAACTCGATCTTCTACGGCGAAAAACTGTTGACCACTGCCAACCCGCAGGCCGACAAGGACATGCAGCTGTTCGCACGCCTGGGCATCAAGCCCGAAGCGCGTGAAGAGCACGCCGATGAAGTGCACCAGGCTGCCATCGAGCAGGCGCTGGTCGAGCAGCGCAGCAGCGAGATGTTCTACAACGCCGCGACAGCCTGAGATGGCCTTTGACCTGGCGGCGCGCCTGGCCGAACGGCGCGCCGCAGACCTGTATCGGCAGCGGCCACTGCTGCAGAGCCCACAGGGGCCGGACGTGGTGGTCGACGGCCAGCGTTTGCTGGCTTTCTGCAGCAATGACTACCTGGGCCTGGCCAATCACCCCGATGTGATCGCGGCCTGGCAGGCGGGTGCCGAGCACTGGGGTGTCGGTGGCGGCGCTTCGCATCTGGTAATCGGCCACAGCTCTCCACACCATCGGGTGGAAGAGGCGTTGGCCGAACTCACCGGCCGCCCGCGTGCGCTGCTGTTCTCCACCGGTTACATGGCCAACCTCGGCGCCATCACTGCGCTGGTGGGGCAGGGCGACACCGTGCTGCAAGACCGTCTGAACCACGCCTCGCTACTGGACGGCGGGCTGCTCAGTGGTGCCCGCTTCAACCGTTACTTGCATAACGACCCGACCAGCCTGGCCAGCCGCCTGGACAAGGCCGTCGGCAATACCCTGGTGGTGACCGACGGTGTGTTCAGCATGGACGGCGACCTTGCCGACCTGCCGGCGCTGGCCGATGTCGCCCGTGCCCGCGGTGCCTGGCTGATGGTCGACGACGCCCATGGTCTGGGCACCCTGGGCGCTCAGGGCGGCGGTATTGTCGAGCACTTCGGCCTGGGCGTGGATGACGTGCCGGTGCTGATCGGCACGCTGGGCAAGGCCTGCGGTACTTCCGGTGCCTTTGTTGCCGGCAGCGAAGAGCTGATCGAGACGCTGGTGCAGTTCGCCCGCCCGTACATCTACACCACCAGCCAGCCACCTGCATTGGCCTGCGCCACGCTCAAGAGCCTGGAGCTGCTGCGCAGCGAAACCTGGCGCCGCGAGCACCTGGCGGCGTTGATCCGGCAGTTCCGCGAAGGCGCGCAGCAGATCGGTTTGCAATTGATGGACAGCCCGACGCCGATCCAGCCAATCGTCATTGGTGACAGCGCGCAGGCCCTGCGCCTGTCGCGCATGCTGCGCGAGCGGGGGTTGTTGGTCACTGCAATCCGCCCACCCACCGTGCCGGCTGGCAGTGCCCGCCTGCGGGTGACCCTGAGCGCCGCACACAGCGAGGCGCAGGTGCAGCTATTGTTGAATGCATTGGCCGAGTGTTATCCACAGTTGGAGAACGCCGATGCGTAATCGTCTTGTACTGCTGCCCGGCTGGGGCCTGGGCACTGCCTCACTGGAACCGCTGGCCGCCAGCCTGCGTGCCCAGGATGCCCGCTTGCAGGTTGAACTCATGCCCCTGCCGGAGTTGCCTCACAGCGACGTTGAGAGCTGGATCGAGCACCTCGACCGCAAGCTGCCCAGTGATGTCTGGCTAGGCGGCTGGTCATTGGGTGGCATGCTTGCCAGCGCGCTGGCGCACAAGCGGGGCGATCACTGCTGTGGCCTGCTGACGCTGGCCAGCAACCCCAGTTTCGTCGCCCGTGCCGATTGGCCGCATGGCATGGCCGAAGACACTTTTGGCACCTTTCTCGACGGCTGCCGCAGCCATACCCAAGTAACCCTCAAGCGCTTCCGCACCCTGTGCAGCGACGGCGCCCAGCAACCGCGAACCCTACTGCGCCAGCTGGGTGTCGGCGTGCCGGATACCGACCCGCTGTACCTGGCGACCGGCCTTGAAGTGCTGGCCAAGCTGGACACCCGCCAAGCCCTGCAGGCCTATGGCGGCCCGCAACTGCACCTGTTCGCCGGCAGCGATGCGCTGGTGCCGGCAGAGGCGGCAAAGGCATTGAGCGAACTGCTACCCGATGTGGAAGTGGGCCTGGTCGAAGACAGTTCCCACGCGTTCCTGCTGGAGTACCCGCAGGAGCTGGCGGCGGGCATCAAGAGTTTTCTGCATGAGAGTGGCGATGACTGACCTATCCCGTCCGACCCTGCCCGGCGCATTGCCCGACAAACGCCAGGTAGCGGCTTCGTTTTCCCGCGCTGCGGGAAGCTACGACAGCGTGGCTGCGCTGCAGCGTGCCGTCGGTTTGGGGCTGTTACAGCACTTGCCCGCGGGCCTGCAGCCATCGCGCTGGCTGGACCTGGGCAGTGGCACCGGCCACTTCAGCCGTATCCTGGCCGAACGTTTCACCCAGGCCAGCGGCGTAGCGGTCGATATTGCCGAAGGTATGCTGCGTCATGCCCGCAATGAGCAAGGTGGGGCGCACTATCACGTGGCCGGCGACGCCGAGCGCTTGCCGCTGCGCGATGCCAGTGTTGACCTGGTGTTCACTAGCCTGGCTGTGCAATGGTGCGACCAGTTCGCCAGTGTGCTGGCAGAAGCCCTGCGCGTGCTGCGCCCGGGTGGCGTGCTGGCTTTCAGTAGCCTGTGCGTGGGCACCCTCGATGAACTGCGCGCCAGCTGGCAGGCCGTGGATGGCCTGGTGCATGTGAACCGCTTCCGCCGTTTCGAGGACTACCAGCGCCTGTGTGCCGACAGTGGCTTCGAACACCTTGAGCTGCAGCGCTGCCCACACGTGCTGCATTACCCCGATGTGCGCAGCCTGACCCACGAACTGAAGGCGTTGGGTGCGCACAATCTTAACCCTGGGCGGCCTTCCGGCCTTACCGGGCGGGCACGCATGCAGGGCCTGTTGCAGGCTTATGAAGCATTTCGCCAGCCTGCGGGGCTGCCAGCCACCTATCAGGTGGTCTATGGTGTGTTGCGCAAGCCACAGGCGTAAGGGGAGCGAGATGAGCCAGGCCTATTTCATTGCCGGTACCGATACCGATGTCGGCAAGACCACCATTGCCGCCGGGCTGCTGCATGCGGCGCGCTCGCAGGGCATGAGCACCCTGGGCGCCAAGCCGGTGGCCTCTGGCTGTACGATGACGCCCAAAGGCTTACGCAACAGCGATGCGCAGGCCCTGATCGATGAAAGCACGATCAAGTTGCCTTATGAGCAGGTCAACCCGTTTGCCTTCGAGCCTGCCATCGCTCCGCATGTGGCGGCGCGCGAGGCGGGGGTGACGCTGGCAGTGCCGGAGCTGCTGGCGGCGATGCGCAACGTGTTGCAACAAAATGCCGACTTCACATTGATTGAAGGGGCGGGTGGCTGGCGTGTGCCATTGTCTGGTCTGGAGAACCTGTCCGACCTTGCCGTAGCGCTGAAGCTGCCAGTAATACTGGTCGTCGGGGTGCGGCTGGGGTGCATCAGCCATGCCTTGCTCAGTGCCGAGGCGATCGAGCGCGACGGGCTGCAGTTGGCGGGTTGGGTGGCCAACATCATCGAGCCGCGTACTTCAAGGCTGGAAGAGAACCTGGCCAGCCTGGCCGAACGGTTGCCTGCACCCTGCCTGGGGCGGGTACCCAAGCTCAAGCAGGCCAGTGCCGACATGGTGGCTGAACATCTGCACCTGGATCTGCTGGATTAGCTGTTTTCAGGCCCGGCTTCATCGCAGGGATACCCAAGGCCTATCAACTGGCACCGGGCCATTAGCGATTTAAACGGGCCTTTTCGCTGATCGCCTGCTTTAATTGGCGTGTTCCTATCCAGCGTCAATGGAGTCCTGACATGGAAATCACCGGTAGCTCCGCCTATTACGCGGGCTTGAGCGCAATCCAGTCCGGCCAGAACCGTCTCGATCAGGCCGCCGGCCAGATCGCCAATACCAGTGCTGAACGCACTGCCACCAGCCAATCCAGCGATTATCAGGCCGAACGCCTGCGCGCTGTGGACCGCAGCCAGCAGATGGACCTTGCTACCAGTGTCGTGCAACAGGCAGTGGGCAAGACCGAAGTCGAGCTTGGCGCAAAAGTGGTCAAGGCATCCGACGAAATGCTCGGCCGGATCATCGATACCTACGCCTGACACGCCGCGCCAATCAAGTTCCCTACCCGCTCAGCCCCTGTGGGAGCCTGTGCGAGAGGGCGTGCCCGCGCATCGGCAGGCATGCACCTCTTTTGCCTGGCCTGTCTGTTTAGCGGCATGTCGGCTCCCAAGAAGGGGGCTTTTGCCTGCGGTTGGCGCATACGCCATTTTCCGTGGCGTAAATGGCACCATAGTCCCTCCTTGACATAAGCGGGAGCTAAACGTAAGTTTCAAACAACTGTTTGACAGACGTCGCGCCGAGCGCGAGTCACCCCACAGAACTCACCTAGAGGTTCATCGCAATGCCTGATTACAAAGCCCCCTTGCGTGATATCCGCTTCGTTCGCGACGAGCTGCTCGGCTACGAGGCGCACTATCAGAGCCTGCCGGGTTGCCAGGACGCAACGCCCGACATGGTCGATGCGATCCTTGAAGAAGGCGCGAAGTTCTGTGAGCAGGTGTTGTCGCCGCTGAACCGCGTGGGTGACCAGGAAGGCTGCACCTGGAGTGAGTCGGGTGTGAAAACCCCGACCGGCTTCAAAGAGGCGTACCAGCAGTTCGTAGAAGGCGGCTGGCCGAGCCTGGCGCACGACGTCGAGCACGGCGGCCAAGGCCTGCCGGAGTCGCTGGGCCTGGCCCTGAGCGAAATGGTTGGCGGTTCGAACTGGTCGTGGGGCATGTACCCAGGCCTGTCGCATGGCGCGATGAACACCATTTCTGCGCACGGCACTGCCGAGCAGCAGCACACCTACCTGACCAAGCTGGTGTCTGGCGAGTGGACCGGCACCATGTGCCTGACCGAGCCGCACTGCGGTACTGACCTGGGCATGCTGCGCACCAAGGCCGAGCCACAGGCCGACGGCAGCTACAAGGTGTCGGGCACCAAGATATTCATTTCGGCCGGTGAGCATGACATGGCCGAGAACATCGTCCATATCGTCCTGGCCCGCCTGCCGGACGCACCGGCCGGTACCAAGGGTATCTCGCTGTTCATCGTGCCGAAGTTCCTGCCCAACGCCGCAGGCGGTGTGGGCGAGCGCAACGGCGTGAGCTGCGGCTCGATCGAACACAAGATGGGTATCCACGGCAACGCTACCTGCGTCATGAACTTCGACGCAGCCACCGGCTACCTGATTGGCCCAGCCAACAAAGGCCTGAACTGCATGTTCACCTTCATGAACACTGCACGCCTGGGTACCGCGCTGCAAGGCTTGGCCCACGCCGAAGTGGCGTTCCAGGGCGGCCTGAAGTACGCCCGTGAGCGCCTGCAGATGCGTTCCCTGACTGGCCCGAAAGCGCCGGACAAGGCTGCCGACCCGATCATCGTCCACCCGGACGTGCGTCGCATGCTGCTGACCATGAAAGCCTTCGCCGAAGGCAACCGCGCGATGGTGTACTTCACCGCCAAGCAGGTGGACATCGTCAAGTACAGCCAGGACGAAGAAGAGCGCAAGAAGGCTGACGCCCTGCTGGCGTTCCTGACCCCGATTGCCAAGGCGTTCATGACCGAAGTCGGTTTCGAGGCCGCCAACCACGGCGTGCAGATCTATGGCGGCCACGGCTTCATCGCCGAGTGGGGTATGGAGCAGAACGTACGCGACAGCCGTATCTCGATGCTGTACGAAGGCACCACCGGCATCCAGGCCCTCGACCTGCTCGGCCGCAAGGTGCTGATGACCCAAGGCGAAGCCTTGAAGGGCTTCACCAAGATCGTGCACAAGTTCTGCCAGGCCCAGGAAGGCGTTGAGGCGGTGAAGGAATTCGTCGAGCCACTGGCCGCGATCAACAAGGAATGGGGCGAGCTGACCATGAAAGTGGGCATGGCTGCCATGAAGGATCGTGAAGAGGTGGGTGCGGCCTCGGTTGATTACCTGATGTATTCCGGCTACGCCTGCCTTGCCTACTTCTGGGCCGACATCGCCCGTCTGGCCGCCGAAAAACTGGCAGCCGGCACCAGCGAAGAGGCGTTCTACACCGCTAAGCTGCAGACGGCGCGCTTCTACTTCCAGCGCATCCTGCCACGTACCCGTACCCATGTGGCGACCATGCTGTCGGGTGCCAACAACCTGATGGCAATGGACGAAGAAAACTTCGGCCTGTCCTACTGACCCTGGCGCGGTAGCCAAAACCCGCCTGCCCTCACCGGCAGGCGGGTTTTTTATTTTTTCAGGTTCAGCACGGCCCTTTGCTGGAGGCCGGCGCTTCGTTCATTGAATCGCAAACTCAACTGTTCATGTGCACTGCCGATGAAGTAAGGGCACAATGCCATCATTGATCTGCCGGGTTGGAGATTACCCTTGTTTCGTCTTAACGCTGTACGCGCAAGCCACTTCCTGCCTTCACTGCTCCTGTTGGTGGCAGGGCTCGCCGCAGCCTATGTGAGAGACCTCAGTGTTTTCTTCACATCGCTGTTCAACGTCCTGCCCACCTTGGTCCTGCTACTGGGGGGCGCCTATTGCGCGGTGTACCGCCGTCAGCGTGAGCTGTTCCTGATGCTCACGGTGTACATTGCCTACTTTCTGCTCGATACGCAGACGGACTTCTACCGTGACCATGGCCGCGTGCGCGAGGACGCCGCGGTGATCTTCCACCTGGTGTGCCTGCTGCTGGCGGCGCTGTTCGGGCTGTACGGAGCCTGGCAGGAACGCACCCACCTGCTGCAGGACCTGATCGCCCGTGGCGCCGTGCTGTTCGCTGTCGGCAGCGTGGCAGTGGCCCTGGAGCAAAGCTACCCCGAGGCGTTGCTCAGCTGGCTGGCGGAGATCCGCTGGCCGGCGTTGCATGGCCAGTGGATGAGCCTGATCCAGCTGGTCTACCCGCTGTTCTTCGGTGTGTTCATCCTGCTGGTGGTGCAATACCTGCGCGCCCCACGGCCGCTGCACGCGGCGCAGGTGATTGGCCTGCTGGGCATCTTCTGGATGCTGCCGCAAACCTTCATCCTGCCGTTCACCCTGAACATCATGTGCAGCCAGGTGATGCTGATGATTGCAGCTGCGGTCGCTCACGAGGCTTACCAAATGGCCTTCCGCGACGAACTGACCGGGCTGCCGGGGCGGCGTGCGCTGAACGAGCGCATGCAGCGTCTGGGGCGCAATTATGTGATCGCAATGACCGACGTCGACCACTTCAAGAAATTCAACGACACCCACGGCCACGACGTCGGCGACCAGGTGCTGCGCCTGGTCGCCAGCCGCTTGTCCAAGGTCACCGGCGGTGGCCGCGCCTACCGTTATGGTGGCGAGGAATTCGCCTTGGTGTTTGCCGGCAAGACCGCCGAGGAATGCGTGCCGCACGTCGAGGCCGTGCGCGAAGTGATCGCCAACTACGTGATGCACCTGCGCGACCAGCATAGCCGCCCGCAGGATGATAGCGCCGGGCGCCAACGCCGCGCGGGCAGCAGCGGTGGCACGGTGTCGGTCACCATCAGCATTGGCGTGGCCGAGCGCCAGGCCGATCATCGCAACCCCGATGCGGTATTGAAGTGCGCGGACCAGGCGCTGTACAGCGCCAAAGGCGCAGGGCGCAATTGTGTCATGGTGCACGGTCAGCAATCGCTGCGCGGAGCCGTGCGCACTGCGTGACCAAAATTGACTGTACAGTCTACTGATGACCCTATGTCTCGTAAAAGTTGTTCGGTTACACTGGCAGTAACCCCAGTGTCGCGGTTCCCCCGAGACCGCCCCGACCCGACTATCGAGAGGTTGTCATGGCTGACTATAAAGCGCCCCTGCGCGACATGCGCTTCGTACTCAATGAAGTGTTCAACGTGGCCGAGCAGTGGGCGCAGTTGCCCGGGCTGGCCGAAGTTGTCGATGCCGATACGGCCATGGCCGTGCTGGAAGAAGCCGGCAAGGTCACCGCCAGGTCTATCGCACCGCTCAGCCGCGCGGCCGATGAAGAGGGTTGCCACTGGGACAACGGCGCGGTACGCACCCCGGCCGGCTTCATCGAGGCCTACAACACCTACGCCGAAGGCGGCTGGGTAGGTGTGGGCGGCGACCCGGTGTTCGGTGGCATGGGCATGCCCAAGGCCATCTCGGCCCAGGTCGAGGAAATGGTCAATGCGTCCAGCCTGTCCTTCGGGTTGTACCCGATGCTGACCGCCGGTGCCTGCCTGTCGATCAACGCCCATGCCAGTGAAGCGTTGAAGGAAAAATACCTGCCGAACATGTATGCCGGCGTTTGGGCTGGCTCCATGTGCCTGACCGAGCCGCATGCCGGCACCGACCTGGGCATCATTCGCACCAAGGCCGAACCGCAGGCTGACGGCAGCTACAAGGTCAGCGGCACCAAGATATTCATCACCGGTGGCGAGCATGACCTGACCGAAAACATCATCCACCTGGTGCTGGCCAAGCTGCCGGATGCACCGGCGGGGCCGAAAGGCATTTCACTGTTCCTGGTGCCGAAGTTCCTGGTGAACGAAGACGGTAGCCTGGGCGCGCGCAACCCGGCTACCTGCGGCTCGATCGAGCACAAGATGGGCATCCAGGCCTCGGCTACCTGCGTGATGAACTTCGACGAGGCAGTCGGCTTCATCGTCGGTGAGCCGAACAAGGGCTTGGCGGCCATGTTCACCATGATGAACTACGAGCGCCTGGGCGTTGGTATCCAGGGCCTGGCCTCGGCTGAGCGTTCCTACCAGAACGCCGTGGAATACGCCCGCGACCGCCTGCAGAGCCGCGCCCCGACCGGCCCGCAGGCCAAGGACAAGGCCGCCGACCCGATCATCGTCCACCCGGACGTGCGGCGCATGCTGCTGACCATGAAGGCGCTTATCGAGGGTGGCCGCGCCTTCTCCACCTATGTGGCCATGCAGTTGGACAGTGCCAAGTTCAGTGAAGACGCCAGTGTGCGCAAACGCAGCGAAGAGCTGGTGGCACTGCTGACGCCAGTGGCCAAAGCCTTCCTCACTGACCTGGGCCTGGAGTGCACCGTGCATGGCCAGCAGGTATTTGGCGGGCATGGCTATATTCGCGAGTGGGGCCAAGAGCAGTTGGTACGTGATGTGCGCATCACCCAGATCTACGAAGGCACCAACGGTATTCAGGCCCTCGACTTGATGGGGCGCAAGGTGGTGGCGAGCGGCGGGGCCTACTACAAGCTGTTCTCTGACGAGATTCGCCAGTTCATTGCCAGCGCGGGTAGCGAGCTGAATGAGTTTGCCAAGCCCTTGGCAGCTTCGCTCGACCAGCTCGATGGGCTGACCGAGTGGGTGCTGCAGCAAGCCAAAGGGAACCCGAATGAAATTGGCGCGGCGTCGGTCGAGTACCTGCATGCCTTTGGCTATGTTGCCTATGGCTACATGTGGGCACTGATGGCGCGGGCTGCGCAGGCGGGTGAGGGGGATGCTGCGTTCTATTCGGGCAAGCTGGGTACCGCGCGGTTCTACTTTGCACGTTTGCTGCCACGGGTGGATTCGCTGGTGGCATCGGTGAAGGCGGGGAGCGAGTCGCTTTACCTGCTGGATGCCGAGCAGTTCTGACAGATTCTGGGGCCGCTTTGCGGCCCATCGCGACGCAAGGCCGCGCCCACAGGTATCGCGTAGATTTGGACAGTTGCGCGGTCCCATGTGGGAGCGGCCTTGTGTCGCGATGGGCTGCGCAGCAGCCCCAATTCCCGGTATATCTGGGAATAAATCCCTTTGTAAGCTTTTTCCTACACGACGTGGTGACTTTTCACCACTGTTCTCAGATTGGATCCACGGTTAATCTTTAACACATGGACGTTGCGCAGGAAGCGCAAAGGACAGATCAAGGACGACGACGAAGGACCACCTGCCAGGATGGCGGGGCGATACGGATGTCACAGGGAAACAGTCTGGGAAACCCCGCTTCGGCGGGGTTTTCTTTGTGCGCGTTTTTTCAGGCCAGCACATCCAGCGGCGATGCTCCCAACAGCCGGACATCCGCCTCTTCCTCGAGCAGCGTGCGCAGCAGCTCCACCGAGGCCTGCTGGCGCTGGGCATCGCGGAACACCAGGCCAACCTTCAGCGGCACCCGCGGCTCGCTCAACGGCTTCCACAGCAAGCCCTGATCATCTTCGGCAGCATCCTTGGCCCGCCCCGGCAGAATCGTTGCCAGCGCCGTGTGCGCCAGGCTGTCGAGAATCCCCGCCATGTTGTTCATCTCTGCCTGCACCTGCGGCCGTCGCCCTTGGCTGGCCAGCTGCGCCTGCCAGATCTGGCGGATCTGGAACTCCTCGCCCAGCATCAGCATGGGCAATTCGGCGGCTTGGCGGATGGACACCTTCTTGAAGTCCTTCAGTGGGTGTGTGGCCGGGATCACCAGTTGCAGCTCATCCTCATACAACAGCAGGCCATGCAAGCCAGGCTGGCGCGGCGGCAGGTAGCTGATGCCGATGTCCAGGCTGCCGTTGAGCAAGCGCCTCTCGATCTCCAGCCCCGATAGTTCGTAGATCTGCACGACAAGGTGCGGCTGCGCCTTGCGCAGCCGTTCCAGCAGCTGCGGTACCAGGCTTGGCCGCACGGTCTGCAATACACCGATGGCCAAGGTGCGCAGCGACTGGCCCTTGAAGTTGCGCATGGCCTCATGGGCGCGTTGCAGGCCGTCGAGTAGTGGCAGGGCATGGTTGTACAAAGTATGGGCCGCCAGGGTCGGCAGCAGGCGCTTGTTGCTGCGCTCGAACAGGCTCAGGTCAAGGCTATGTTCCAGCTGACGGATCTGCTGTGAAAGCGCCGGCTGGGACAGCGACAGGCGCTCGGCGGCGCGGCCGACATGGCCTTCTTCGTAGACCGCGACGAAATAACGCAGTTGGCGGAAATCCATAAGTAACACTTATCGAAAATGCTGGAAAAACGAAATGGTCGAAAACCCTTCTGAGGCCTAGTCTATCGCCGTATTCCAACGGGTTACAGCGAGCAATCGATCGATTGTTACCCCGGATGAAAAACACTTTTGATAGGCAAGGCAAAATATCGAGTGGCGGCACCAAGACCGCCCCGTGCCCGCCCCTTACCGTGCATGGCTGGAGCCCTGATGAACCTGTTCAACCTGCGCCGCTCGGCCGCTGTTGCGGCCGCCGAGCCCAAGCGCGCGGCGGTGATCGTGCCGCCAGCCGACGAGATATCGCGAGAGCGCCTGATGCCCAGCGCGGAACGCGCAGCGCAGGTTTTCGTGCGTGGCCAGGGCTCATGGTTGTGGGACAGCGACGGGCATGCCTATCTGGATTTCACCCAAGGTGGCGCGGTGAACAGCCTGGGCCACAGCCCCAGCGCGTTGGTGAAGGCGCTGGGCAATCAGGCCCAGGCATTGATCAACCCGGGTTCTGGCTTTCACAGCCGTGGCCTGCTAGGGCTGGTCAACCGCCTGTGCCAGAGCACCGGCAGCGACCAGGCCTATTTGCTCAACAGCGGTGCCGAAGCTTGCGAGGGCGCGATCAAGCTGGCGCGCAAGTGGGGCCAGCTGCACCGCAACGGCGCCTATCACATCATCACCGCCACCCAGGCCTGCCATGGCCGCAGCCTGGGCGCACTGTCGGCATCTGACCCCCTGCCGTGCAACCGCTGCGAGCCCGGCCTGCCGGGTTTCAGCAAGGTGCCGTTCAATGACCTGGCGGCCCTGCACGCCGAGGTGGACTCGCGCACCGTGGCGATCATGCTGGAACCTGTCCAGGGCGAGGCAGGGGTAATTCCGGCCACACAGGAATACCTCAAGGGTGTGGAAACGCTGTGCCGCGAACTGGGCATCCTGCTGATCCTCGATGAGGTGCAGACCGGCATTGGCCGCTGTGGCGCGCTGCTGGCCGAAGAAACCTACGGGGTGCGCGCCGACATCATCACCTTGGGCAAGGGCCTGGGCGGCGGCGTACCGCTGGCGGCGTTGCTGGCCCGAGGTACTGCGTGCTGCGCTGCGCCGGGCGAGCTGGAAGGCAGCCACCACGGCAACGCGCTGATGTGCGCCGCAGGCCTGGCCGTGCTGGATACCGTGCTGGAGCCTGGTTTCTTTGCCCAGGTGCAAGACCATGGCCGCCATTTGCGCGAAGGGCTGAGCCGCCTGGCCGGGCGCTATGGCCAGGGCGAAGTGCGCGGGCAAGGGCTGCTGTGGGCGCTGCAACTGAAAGAAAACCTGGCCCGCGAGCTGGTGGCGGCGGCCTTGCACGAAGGCTTGCTGCTGAATGCTCCCCAAACGGATGTGGTGCGCTTTTCACCGGCCCTGACCGTGAGCAAAGGCAACATCGATGAAATGCTGCTGCGCCTGGCACGTGCCTTCACCCGCCTGCATGCCCAGCAGCAGGCCCGCCACGTAGTGCCGGCATAGCGGCCTGGCAAAGAATTCAACGAACCGTCTGGCGTTCCTGCGCATCGCCCCTGGCCTGTTTCATTCGGCCCGGGGCGTTTTTTTTTGCCTGTGGAACCTCTGTGGCGGGCGGCTAGTCTTTGATGTAACCCTTTAGGAGAGACTCGCATGGACTTTATTCGCATCATCATCGCCATTCTTCTGCCACCGCTGGGCGTGTTTCTGCAGGTGGGGTTTGGCGGGGCGTTCTGGCTGAATATTCTGCTGACCCTGCTGGGGTACATTCCGGGTATCGTGCATGCGGTGTATATCATCGCCAAGCGCTGATACAGGCAGAGATTGGCCCCTGTAGGAGCAGCACAAGGTTGCTTCTACAGGGTGCGCTGGGCTACTGCATCAACACCCGGCAATAGAATTTCCACTCTTCCTCCAAGGCGTGCGCCAGGTTCTCCGCGTTGCGGAACCCATGCCGCTCCCCCGCATAAAAGTGCCCTTCAGCGTCGATCCCGTTGGCCTGCAACGCTGCCAACATCGAGCGTGTCTGCTCCGGCACCACTACCGCATCCAGCTCGCCCTGGAAGAAAATCACCGGCACCTTGATCTGCTCCGCATGCATCAGCGGCGTGCGCTGGTGATAGCGTTCAGCGTCCTGCTGCGGGTCGCCGATCAGCCAATTCAGGTAATCCCCTTCGAACTTGTGGGTGGCACGGCCCAGGGCAACCGGGTCGCTGACCCCGTACAGGCTGGCGCCGGCGCGGAACTTGTCATGGAACGCCAAGGCGCACAGGGTGGTGTAGCCCCCGGCGCTGCCGCCGCGGATAAACGCCTTGTGCTTGTCGATCAAGCCTTGAGCTGCCAGGTACTCGACCACCGCGCAGGCATCCGCCACATCGCTCTCCCCCCAGCGCAGGTGCAATGCCTGGCGGTACTCCCGGCCATAGCCGGTGCTGCCCCGGTAGTTCAGGTCGGCCACCGCAAAGCCGCGCTGAGTCCAGTACTGGATGCGTGGGTCGAGCACGGGATAGCACGCCGAGGTTGGCCCGCCGTGGATGAACACGACCAGTGGTGCTGCACCTTTCGACTGCGTCGGCGGGTAGAAGAAACCATGGGCCAGTTCGCCTTCACCGCCATAGTGGATCGACTGCGGCAGACTGATTTGCCCTGCCGGCAGTATTTCGGCACCACCGGCCAGCACGCGCACTTCGTGGTTGCTGCGGTCAATGGCAATGACTGCCGGCGGGCTGATGGGCGAGGCGGCAATGGCATAGAGGTTCTCGGCGTCCATGGCCAGGCTGCGAAAGCGTGTATAGGCACTGGCGAAGCGCTCCATGCGGCCGTCTTCACCGCGCAGACCCAATTGCCCGAAGCCTTCTTCGAACCAGCTGGCCAAGTAGCGTTGCGGGCCCAGCGCCAACCAGGTACAGGTGCCCAATTGCCAAGGCGCAGCCGCATGGTCTGCCGGTGCGGCAGGCAACGCCTGCCATTGGCCATCGACCTCACCCCAAGGTTGCCAGAAGCCATTGCGATCGGACAGGCAGTAGAGCCGCCCTTCGCCATCGAAGCGTGGCTGTTGCAGCGATTCCTCTGCGGCGGCTACACAGTGCGCCGGCCCCCAGTGGCCGCTGGCATCCCTCTCGCGATACATCAACCGGGTGACGGTCCAGGGCTGTGCCGGGCGATCCCATTCGACCCATGCCAGGCGCTGGCCATCGGCACTGACAGTAGGCGAGGCGTAAAAGTCGGCGCCCTCTGCAAGCACCTCGCGGCTGCTGTTAGCCAATGCGACCAGGCGATGCTCTACCTGCTCGGCATGGCGTTCTTCGACGGCCAACACTTGGCCGTCGTGCCACTGCACATCGCCGTAGCGGCAGCTGACATCCTGAGTCAGCGCACGCGGTAGCGAATCGTCCAGCGGCTGGGTGTAGACCTGCTGGTCCTTTTCGTTGACGAACACCAGCCCGTCGCCACCCAGGCAGAAGCTGCCGCCGCCATACTCATAGACCCGGCTACGTACGCTGAAACCGTCCGGGGTGAGGCAGCGGGCCTGGTAGTGCAGCCAGTGCCAGACACGGCAAGCACCATCGGCGGGTCGGAACTCGTTCCAGAACAGCCCGTCGGCACTGACTTTGAGTTCAGCGAAGTCGGTGCCGGCAGCAACCGCCTGTGCCGCGCTGAATTCAGCCACGGGCGATGACACGGGAGTTTCGATCATTGCGGAAAGTCATCTGTTCAATGGCGAGCTCGGCGGTTTCCGCCTCCTCGCGGGCCTTGAGGATGATGCCGTGCTCGGCCGACTTGGCGCACACCGGGTCGGCGTTGCTGGCATCACCGGTCAGCATGAAGGCCTGGCAGCGACAGCCGCCGAAGTCCTTTTCCTTCTCGTCGCAGGAGCGGCACGGTTCGCGCATCCACTCGTATCCGCGGAAGCGGTTGAAGCCGAACGACTCATACCAGATATGGTGCAGGTCGTGGTCGCGGACGTTGGGGAACTGCACCGGCAGCTGGCGGGCGCCGTGGCAGGGCAGCGCGGTGCCGTCCGGGGTAATGGTGAGGAACAGATTGCCCCAGCCGTTCATGCAGGCCTTGGGGCGTTCTTCATAGTAGTCCGGGGTGACGAATATCAGCTTGCACGGGTTGCCATCGGCCTTCAGCTTGTCGCGGTATTCGTTGGTGATGCGCTCGGCCCGTTCCAGCTGCGCTCGGGTTGGCAGCAGGCCCAGGCGGTTGAGGTGCGCCCAGCCGTAGAACTGGCAAGTAGCCAGCTCGACGAAATCGGCCTCAAGGGCGATACACAGCTCGATGATGCGGTCGACCTTGTCGATGTTGTGCCGGTGGGTGACGAAGTTGAGCACCATCGGGTAGCCGTGGGCTTTCACTGCACGGGCCATTTCAAGCTTCTGCGCAAAGGCCTTCTTCGAGCCGGCCAGCAGGTTGTTGACCTGTTCATCGCTGGCCTGGAAGCTGATCTGGATATGGTCCAGGCCGGCCTTCTTGAAGTCGGCGATTCGCGCTTCTGTCAGGCCGATGCCCGAAGTGATCAGGTTGGTGTAGTAACCCAGCCGTCGGGCCTCACCGATCAGCTCGACGAGGTCCTGGCGTACCAGTGGTTCACCGCCGGAAAAGCCGATTTGCGCGGCGCCCATTTGCCGAGCCTCGGCCATTACCTTGAACCACTGTTCGGTGCTCAGCTCCTGGCCCTGGGCGGCGAAGTCCAGCGGGTTAGAGCAGTAAGGGCACTGCAGCGGGCAGCGGTAGGTCAGCTCGGCGAGCAGCCACAGCGGCAGGCCGACTTCGGGCGTAGGCGGCACATCAGGCGAGGACGATCCAGTGTTCGGCACGGGCCACCTCCATAAACTGCTCGATGTCTTCGGCTACTTCGGGCACATCGGGGAATTGCTGCTCGAGTTCGCTGATGATTGCGGCCACGTCGCGCTGGCCGTCGATCAGGCCACCGATCAGGCTGGCGCTGTCGTTCAGCTTGATCATGCCTTCGGGGTAGAGCAACACATGGCCCTTTTGCGCTGGCTCGTACTGGAAGCGGTAGCCTGGCCGCCAGCTCGGCACCTGATTGCGATCAAAACTCATAGGGTAATCCCCTTGTGCCACACCCGGTCCTGGGTGACGGAGTGATAAGGCGGGCGGTTCAGCTCGTAGGCCATGCTCATGGCGTCGAGCATGCTCCAGAGGATATCCAGCTTGAACTGCAAGATCTCCAGCATACGCTCCTGGCCCGCGCGGGTGGTGTAGTGCTGCAAGGTAATCGCCAGGCCGTGCTCCACGTCACGCCGGGCCTGGCCCAGGCGGGTGCGGAAGTACTCGTAGCCAGCGGGGTCGATCCACGGGTAGTGCTGCGGCCAGCTGTCCAGGCGTGACTGGTGGATTTGCGGGGCGAACAATTCGGTCAGCGAGCTGCTGGCCGCTTCCTGCCAGCTGGCCCGCCGGGCAAAGTTGACGTAGGCGTCCACGGCAAAGCGCACGCCAGGCAATACCAGTTCTTGCGAGCGCAATTGGTCCGGATCCAGCCCGACCGCCTGGCCCAGGCGCAACCAGGCTTCGATGCCGCCATCCTCACCGGGGGCACCATCGTGGTCGAGCAGGCGCTGGATCCACTCGCGGCGCACTTCACGGTCCGGGCAGTTGGCCAGGATCGCAGCATCCTTCATCGGGATGTTGACCTGATAATAGAAACGGTTGGCAACCCAGCCCTGGATCTGCTCGCGGGTGGCGCGACCTTGGTACATCGCCACGTGGTAGGGGTGGTGAATGTGGTAGTAGGCGCCCTTGGCGCGCAGGGCCTGCTCGAATTCGGCAGGGGACATTGGCAGTGCGTCGCTCATTCGGCTGGCTCCTGTAAAGCGATTGTCAGGCCTGACACATATTCACCCTGTGGAAGCGGGCAGGCCGCTTCCATAGAGTCTGTGTCGCTTCACGGACTGTTTTACAACTCGATGCTCATGCCGTCGAAGGCCACTTCCACGCCCCGGCGCAACACTTCGGCGCGTTCGGGCGAGTCTTCATCGAGAATCGGGTTGGTGTTGTTGATGTGGATAAGCACTTTGCGCTGGCGCGGGAAGGCATCGAGCACCTCCAGCATGCCGCCCGGGCCGTTCTGCGCCAGGTGGCCCATCTCGCGGCCAGTGCGAGTGCCGACACCACGGCGTTGCATTTCATCATCCTCCCACAGGGTGCCGTCGACCAGCAGGCAGTCGGCGCCGTGCATCATCGCCAGCAGCTTTTCGTCGACCTGGCCCAGGCCCGGGGCGTAGAACAGCTTGCCGCCAGTGCGGGTGTCCTCGACCAGCAAACCGAGGTTGTCGCCCGGGTGGGGATCGAAGCGATGCGGCGAGTAAGGTGGTGCGGCGCTGCGCAGCGGGAACGGGGTGAAGCGCAGGTTGGGGCATGCGTCGATCACGAAGCTGCCTTGCAGTTCGATGCGGTTCCACTGCAGGCCGCCGTTCCAGTGGCTGAGCATGTTGAACAGCGGGAAGCCGGTGGTGAGGTCCTGGTGGACCATGTCGGTGCACCACACCTGATGCGGACAGCCTTCGCGCAGGCTCAGCAGGCCGGTGGTGTGGTCGATCTGGCTGTCCAGCAGGACGATGGCGTTAATACCGGTGTCGCGCAGGGCCCGGGCCGGCTGCATGGGCGCAAAGGCCTGCAGCTGGGCGCGGATGTCGGGCGAGGCATTGCACAGCACCCAGTGGACGCCGTCGTCAGACAGGGCGATGGACGACTGGGTGCGCGCCGTCGCACGCAGGGTACCGTCACGGTAGCCCTTGCAGTTGGCGCAGTTGCAGTTCCACTGCGGGAACCCGCCACCGGCGGCGGAGCCGAGAACCTGAATGTACATGGCCACTCTCTTTGCTGTGCGAAATCCGTATCTGAAAAACGAAAACGCCCCGGCGGGCCGAGGCGTGGAACCGTAAGCCGGGCTTAGCGGTTAGCGAAGTACATGGTGACTTCGAAGCCGATACGCAGATCAGTGTATGCAGGTTTGGTCCACATGGGATTACTCCTTCCGGATGGGTTTGAGGTTGCTCAGCTACTACTTGGGTACCGCCAGACGCAGGAGGTTCCCGGAACTGGGATTGCGCTATCTTACAAGAAAAATTTGTACCGAAAGGTTAATTATTCGAAAAGTGCCATTGCAATTGGCGTAACAATTAATGCCTTGCGACCTGCCAGGAAGTATCTGGCGCGGCAGCGTTGGCCAGGCATAGCCAGCTGGCACCCGCATCGAGCAGGTTGTCTAGCAACTGGTCCAGATCCGACTGCCGCGTGTTCAGGATAGCTGCGCGTAGGGTATCCAACCTGACGGGTTGTGTAGCCAGGTGTGTCTGCCATGCCCATTCGGCGACGTCTGCGTTGGCCATGGCAGCCTCGTCGAATTGTTCGGCCAACGCCTGGCGAGCTGCCGGGTCAAGGGTAACGCCTTGGCCTAGCAAGGTGCGCAGGTGGTCGAGGACCTGTGCCTGGCTGGTGTGTGGTGATTGCACCCCGAACAGCAGGCCGCCGACGCCTTCGACCTGACGAAAGGCGCTGAAAATCGCATAGCCAAGTTGCAGCTCGACCCGCAGGCGTTGGTAGATCGGCCCTTGTAGCAACTGGGCGAGCAAGCGGCCCGGCGCTTCTTGGGCCGCCGCCAGGGGGCAGAACAGCAGCAGGGCGTGTTCACTGCCTGACACAGCGGCGTGCTGCCAGCGATGGTTGGCCCAGCTGGGCACAGGCTCAGGTTGCCCGCCTTGCCCCGGGCAGTGCTGCAAAACGTTCCCCAAGGTATTTAATGCGGCATCGTCGAAGCCTGCGGCCAAGCCCTGCCAGTGCGACTGCTGCCACAGGTGGTCGAGTTGATCTTGTTGCAGCGTGCAGGCAGGTGCGGCGGCGGGCAGGGTGCCCAGTACTGCATCCGGCAGCTGCTTGAGCAAGGCCCGAATCGGGATCAGGGCCGGCGGCTGCGGTGTGCAGGGCTGCCAGCAGCTAGCTGGCGGCTTGACCACCAATGCCAAGGCTTGCTCCACGGCGTGCAACACCGCTGCCGGCTGCCCGGTGCAGCGTAACTGCCAGTATTCCCCGGCAGTCGTGAACTGCAGTTGCACCGAGGCCCTTGCACAGCGTTCTTGCAGGGGCACCAGTGCCTGTTCAAGCACGCCGTGCAGGTGATGGCGCAGCGGCGAAGGTACGTGCCAGCGCAGATAGAGTGCCGCGTATTGGCGGGCAGCAGGGAGCTGGTCACAGATTTTCAGTGCTGCAGGCACAGGCTGCGTGCTGGCGTGGGGCAAATCAGCCATCAGCAATGGTTCGACCTGGGGCAATTGCCACTGGCCTTGATCGCTGCGTGGCAAGCCATCAAGCAAGGCACGCAGCGCCTGCAAGCCCTGTGCATCCAGTTTGGCGAACGGCTGGCCGGAGCTGTCCCGGCGGGCGAGTTCAAGCGCACTGGCGGCGTGCTCGCGGCTGCGCAGCAGCAGGCCGAATTCCTGGTTCAACTGCTCAAGATCAGCCCGGTGGATGAACCCGAACCAACCGTGCAGCAGGGTGCAGGCGTCGTCCAGGCAGGCGTCGGCGCTGAGCTTCAGGTCGAGCTGCCACAACAGTTGCCCGGCATGGGCATAGAGCTTTTCGGCCTTGAAACCCTGCAGCCAGCCACGTTGGCGAAGTGTGCCCAGCCAGGTGCCGGGGCGGCTGTCGTCGAGGCAGGCTACCAGCAGTTCCAGCGCTTGCTCGGCGCCGCCGGGAAGGTGCTCGTGAGAGAAGACCAGCGGGGTAGCCGTCGCTGGCAGTGGCGGCGGCGGCATTTGCGGCACCTGCTCACCTGCGGCGAATAGCTCGGCATGTTGTCGGCCAAGTTGCTCAAGCTCATCCAGCGGCTGCGGCCCGCACAGGCTCAAGGTGACCTGGCCGCCTTGGTAGAAGCGCTCGTGAAAGCCCGCAAGCGCTTGCTGGAAGGCTGGATCCTGCAGGGCCAGCGTGTATCGATTGCCTGCCTGAAAACTACCCAGCGGATGCCCCGGTGACACTGACTGCAGTAAGGCGAACTGCTGCTGGGCCTGGGGGTTGCGCGACCAGGCGATGAACTCGGCGTGGATCACTTCCCGCTCGCGGCGTTGGCGTTCAATGCCCAGGTCCGGGGCGGCCAACATCTGGCACAGGCGCTCAAGGCCTCCGCTCAGGGCATTGGGTGGCACTTCGAAGAAAAAGTCGGTGGCACGTTCGCGGGTGCTGGCGTTGACCTGGCCGCCCAGGGCCTGCACATAGCGCATCAAGCCATCTTCCAGCGGGAAGCGCTTGGTGCCCAGAAAGAACAGGTGCTCAAGGAAATGCACCAGGCCGGGCCATTTCGTCGGGGCATCGTGGCTGCCCGCGTGCACCCGCAGTGCGGCGGCCGAACGCTTCAGGCGCGGGGCGTGGCGCAGGGTCAGTTGCAGGCCGTTGGCGAGGGTGAGGTGGCGGGTGGTTTCAGGCATGGGAACTCCGGGCAGGTGTTCATGCTAACCCATTTGTGTGAGCAGGCCCGGCCTCTTCGCGGGCGGGCCCGCTCCCACAGGTTCAGTGTGATGTGCAGATCGACACCAATTCTGTGGGAGTGGCCATACCCGCGAGTGGGCCGTCAGCCTCTACGCAGGTGCAGCGCCTGGCGCAGGTCTGTCAGGTAAGGAAATGCCTCCCGCCCCTGCACCACCCGCTCATGTTCCAGTTCCGCCAGCAGCAGGCACTCATCCCGCCCGGCCATCGCCAGCAGGCTGCCATCCGGGCCGATGATGCTGCTCTGCCCGCAATAATGGATCGGGTCTTCCGCGCCGCAATAGTTGGCATACACCAGGTAGCACTGGTTTTCCTGCGCCCGCGCCCTCACGGTGACCTGGCATATGAAGTCGTACGGGGTCATGTTCGCCGTCGGTACCAGGATCAGTTCGGCACCGTCCAGCGCCAAGCGTCGGGCATTCTCCGGGAACTCGATGTCGTAACAGATCAGCAGCCCGACCTTCCAGCCCTCCAGTTCCACCACCGGGAAGTGATCGGAGCCGGCGCTGAACATCGAGCGGTCCAGCTCTCCGAACAGGTGAGTCTTGCGGTAGTTGCTCAGGCTGCGGCCCTGTGCATCGATCAACTGCACACTGTTGTAGATCGCCCCATCATCGCCACGCTCGGGGTAGCCATAGACGATAGCGATACGGTGCGCCTGGGCAATCTCCACCACGTCCATCGCCGCTGGGCCATCGTTGGCTTCGGCCAGCCGCTCCACCTGGGCCAGGCCGATGTTATAGCCGGTCAGGAACATTTCCGGGCACACCAGTAGCTGTGCGCCGCGTTTGGCTGCCAGCTGCGCCTGGTCGCGCAGCCGTTGCAGGTTGCCGGGCACGTCCAGTGGCTTGGGTTCGCCCTGGAACAGAGCAATGAGCATGGCGTCTCCTTGTGTCAGTCTGCCAGGGCGATCGGGCCGATTTCATCGAACACGTCACCCGGGCCTGGGTTGTCCGGGTGGGTGCTGCCACCGAAGTGATTCATGATACCCCACACCGCATTCAGCGATGTCTGCACTGCGCCTTCCACCCAGGCCGGCGTCCACGACACGTCGTCACCGGCGATGAACATGCCGCGCTGCTCGGCTGGCATGTCCTGCTGCATGAAGTGCGCGTACATGCGCTGGTTATAGCGGTAGTGGCCCGGCAGTGCGCCCTTGAAGGCGCCCAGGAAATGCGGGTCGGCCTCCCAGGAAATGGTGATCGGGTCGCCGATGATATGCCCGGCAATGTCGGTCTTCGGGTAGATTTTCTTCAGCGCATCCAGGGCCAGTTGCACGCGCTTTTCCACCGGGTGCGGCAGCATCTTCAACGCATCGCTCATCCACGCGTAGGACAGGCAGATCACCCCCGGTTTGTCGTCACCGTTGTCGAACAGGTAGGTGCCGCGGGTGAGCCGGTCGGTAAGGGTCGTGCTCATCAAGTCGCGCCCGGTTTGCGGGTCCTTGTCCTTCCAGAACGGCCGGTCGACCATGACGAAGGTCTTGGACGACTGCATGTAGCGGGTGCGGTCCAGGGCCATCCACATCTTCTGCGAGAACAGCGATTCCTCGCAGTCGATCTGGGTGGTCAGCAGCCAGGTCTGGCAGGTGGCGAGCACGGCGCTGTAGTGGCGGGTATCCCCCCAGTTGTCGGTGACGGCCAGGCGGCCATCAGCGGCGCGTGCGATGCGCTTCACCCCGGTACGTGGCGCGCCACCATGCAGCGCGCTCAGGCTGGTGCCCTCTGGCCAATGTACGCAGCGCTCCGGCACATGGCGCCAGATACCTTGTGGCACTTGCTCCACCCCGCCGACCACCAGGTGCTGGTGATCGTCGCAGTTGGTCATCACCACGCGGAAAATTTCCAGCATCGAGTTGGGGAAGTCCGAGTCCCAGCCGCCGGTGCCGAAGCCGACCTGTCCGAACACTTCGCGGTGCTGGAAGCTCAGCTTGGCGAATGAACGCGAGGTAGCGACGAAGTCATAGAAAGTGCGGTCGTCCCACAGCGGTACCAGCTTGTTCCACAGCGCTTTCAGGCGCGGTACGTCACGGTCGCGGATGGCTTGCTGGATATCGGCGAACTGGGCACCGCTTTCCAGCGCGTCGGCCCAGGCATCAGCGACTTCGTGGAACAGTTGCGGCAGGTCTGTGGCTTTTTCGGCGTAGTAGGTCTGGCCTTCCAGGTCGATCACCGTGCTGCCCGACGCCGGGGTCAGCGGGTTGGGGAAGGGCTTGGTCTCCAGGCCCAGCTTGTCTACGTAGTGATAGAAGGCGGTGGACGACACCGGGAAACGCATGCCACCGAGTTCGGCGATGATCCCGTCGGTGCCGTTGAAGGCTTGCGAGCGCAGCCGGCCGCCCAGCTTGGAGGCCTCGTACACCACCGGCTTCAAGCCCATTTTCATCAGCTCGTAGGCCGCCACCAGGCCAGCGATACCGGCACCTACGACGGCCACTTCCTCACCATGGCGCTCAGCCGGAATGCTGCCCAGGCCTGCCGGATGCTCCAGCCAGTCGTCGAAGGCGAAGGGAAAGTCCGGGCCGAAGATGGTGATCGGCTTCTTGCCATCGGCGGGGTGGCGGTTTTTCTTGTTCATGAAGTGACCTTGCCAGAGAGGCTGCGCGGGTAGCGGAGCCTGAGTATAGGAGATGCCTGGGGGTCATTTTAGGGAGTGGGGTGTTCGTTATTAAGATGCAGAGTGTTGTCTTAATGTCGTTTGTTTCGTCGATTTGACGATAGTGATGTTGTTTTTGACGAAGTGCTTGTCTTTAGCTTTGGGGTGGGTGTGAAATCGAGCGCCGCCCGCGCGGCGCTCGATTTCACAGGCGCTGCAAATGTCTGGCTCTTACCAACCTGTCAAACTGCAACCCACCACAAAGGGAGGGACTGCTCTACGGGCAGGAGGCCTGACTGATCACAGCGGTTGCCCGCGATCCACCTTGCTGCTGAGAATGATCGACGTGGTGGTCTTTTCCACGCCGTCGACGCTGCCGATCTGGTCGAGCAATTGGTCCAGTTGTTCAGGCGAGTCTGTACGCAACCAGGCCACATAGTCGAACTCGCCGCTTACCGCACACAGCTGCTGCACTTGCCCCATGGCACTCAGGCGCCGCACCACCTCCTTCCCGGAACGCGGCTGCACCTTGATCCCGACATACGCCTGCAGCCCGCCGCCTGTCACGCTTTGGCCCAAGCGTACTCCATAGCCGGAAATGACCTTGTTCTTCTCCAGCCGCTCCAGTCGCGAGTTGACGGTAGTGCGGGCGATACCCAGCTGGCGGGCGAGGGTGGCAACGCTTTCGCGGGCGTTGATCTGCAATAGGGCAATCAGCTGGCGGTCGATTTCATCCAGCGTGATGGAGCGGAAGTCCGACATGGCAAGTCTCTACGGTTGGCCTGATAGCCTAGCCAGCCAGTGCCAGTCAGGGCAAGGCTAGTTCCCCACCCCCTGCTAACGCGGTCCCACAATGGGAACGCATACGCTCCGGGGGCTGCGTCTTCGGCAGTAATTCGGCATGATGAAGTGCTAGTCCAACTGGAACCTGAGCGTGAACCTCGACCACCTGCTCGAATGCTGGCGACTGGAAGTCTCCAACAAGAAAAGGCCCGGACGCCGCATCAGCCTGCTGTTCAACGTGCTGCGCCGCGCACGCAAGGACAACAAACTACGTTTTCTCTTCGCCTACCGCCTGGCCCAATATCTGGACGCTGGCGGTGGCCTTGCCCGGCGCCACGCTAGGCGCATGCAGCAGCGCCTCAACCTGAAGTACGCCGTGGATATCGACATCTGCGCCCAGATCGCCCCCGGCCTGCGCATCGCGCACCTGCCGGGTGTGGTGATTACCCGGCACGTGAGCATCGGGCGCAATTTCTTCATCCGCCAGAACTGCTCGATCGGCATCAAGACCCTGGGGCTGGATGAGTACGCCCTGCGCATTGGTGACAACGTCAGCATGGGTGCCGGCAGTTGCATCGTTGCCGACCGTATCGACATTGGCGATGACGTGGTGATTGGCGCGATGTCGTTGGTTAACCGAGATATTCCGGCAGGTATGACTTTCTATAACCAGCGGCAGGTCAAGATGTGGTTGCGGGAGGGGTAGGGGATCGTTGCCTGGCAGCGATGGGCAAGGAACAGTCCCTACCTTACTGCGTACGATGGAGATGCGAGCGTAGCCATCTGATCGCCAGACAAGAAAAAGCCGCGCATTGCGCGGCTTTCTGGTATCTGGTGGGCCCACACGGACTCGAACCGTGGACCAAAGGATTATGAGTTGCCAAGAAACACTGCAAGCCCGGTGAAATCGACCATAGCATAGCGCATGTACCGTAAGCTGAAAGCACCATCGTTGCTGGTGTTTAGCGTAATTTAACAGAGAAAGTCCGAACTGGGCACTGTACCGCTGGTGTACTGGGTTGTGACGCCCCAAGAGAGCAAGGCCATGCTTTCAGGAAAAGATTGATTCGAGTCTTCTGTGTAGCCGCCCCAGGTCTTTGGTCTCGCATTCCCAGATCACCTCTGTGCTCCAGCCTAGAGACCGCAAGGCTTTTTGAACCTCTAGATCCCGCTCCGCATTTCTGGAGAGCTTTGACAGCCAAAATTCAGATCTAGATTTTGGTGTGTAGGCATATCTGCAATTGGGGTGACGATGCCAAAAGCAGCCATGTACAAAAAGGCACAGATGGAACTTCGGAAATACCAAGTCAGGCGAACCGGGGAGATCTCTGCGATGTAATCTGAAACGTAAACCCATCGCATGGCAAGTCGAACGCACGATGATCTCCGGCTTCGTATCTTTGCCACGGATTCGCCTCATGATGCTGGAGCGTTGAGCTGGTGAGACGATGTCCGCGCACATTTTAGGCCTGCTCGATGGGGAAGCTAGTCTTGAGCCACTTGGTCAGCTCGGTTGCACTCTGCAATCCAGCCTCCTTGAGTAACTCAACAATATCCCTTCCCGAAAGAATCATCACGGGATGTCCATCTTCTACGATCTCCTTGTAGGCTTGAGAGTTCACCCACGAGGTGGTGATCAGAACCCCGAACTGCCGATGCCGGAGCCGTGATATCAATCGTGAAACCTTGCTGACACCTACCGAAATTTCAGGCTGGTAGCACTTTGCTTCAATCGCATAGTCAACCAGAACCGATGACTCTGGCCGTCCAATGCGTAATTTGCCAATACCATCGCGTCCTCCGTCCCGATAGCGTCTGGTCAGATCGAGCTCGACCGTATCTGGCAGGCATTGCCTGACCAAGTGAGCTGCGCAGACCTCGAAGGCATATGGGTCTTCTTGGAAGTAGCTATGCAGAGTCTGTAGCATCCGAAATTCTGAAGCTGAGGAGGGTAACTGCTCTGCTTTCGACCGTATTGGTTGGGTGCGCTTACTAATCAGTGGCTTGAAACGTCCACTCTTGATCCAATCTATCCACTCCTTCGGGGCGTGTTTGCTGTCGATCCCACGGATTGAATGATTGATAATGTCGCTGAGCCATGCACGGGGAATTTTGGAGATGTCCAGGATAGTGAAGGTCGCTCGATAGTTCTGAAAGCGCTGCCCCTCACTGGTGTGCCAGACGCTGATCAGGTCATCGTTATGGGTACTCCCGATGGTTCCTGGAACGACCAAGCCGCGGAAGATTTTGTCTCGATAATTTCCGGCTTTGGTGAACACCAAAATGGGAGGTATACGCTCTCGCTGGCCGGAATGCAGACGTTCAAAGATCAGCTCAAGCAGGTTGTTTCCGTAGCGCTTGGTCTGATCTAGTTTGCGGCCAGGCTCCTTGTTATCACCGTAATAGGTGAAGGTACCCGTTGAGAGATCTAGCTCATCAGGCCAGTCAGGATCCTGCAGGCTGGACACCAACGTGATGAGCAACGGATCGTCTCGCTTCCCTCTGATGCGGAAACCGCCTTCATTGCTGACCTTCAATAAATGCGTCAGTGGTTCATCGCCTGCGTTGCCTTTCCGACTGCCGGCGTAGCAGGCGTCAATCAGCAGGTCGGCACCCTCCAGCTCGCTCAAAGAAAAAACTTGGTTGCTGCTCATTTTTTAGACTGCTCCTTAGTCGTAAGGACTTGAATGGTGCCGGTAACCTGGTAACCTGGCTACAACGATAAAATGGAACGTTTTCCAATGGATCAGATACGCGCATTTGATATGTTCTGCGGTGCTGGCGGTGCCAGCCTAGGTGCCCGTGAAGGCGGCGCCACGATCGTCGGGGGGGTAGATCTTTGGGGGCCGGCAGTCGAGTCTTTTCGTCTCAATTTCCCTGAAGCCCACGTCTTCGAGCAGGATCTTCGCAAGCTCACTCCAAAGCAGGTTCTAGCCAAGACAGGGCCCATAGATCTGCTGATCTCCTCCCCTGAGTGCACCCACCACACCTGCGCCCGTGGTAACAAGCCACGTTCGGATGAAAGTCGTGATACTGCTTTCCAGGTCATCCGATACGCGAAGGTTATGAAGCCTCGCTGGATCACCCTGGAAAACGTGGTGCATATGAAACCGTGGTCGCGCTATGGCGAGCTGAAGAAGGCTCTGGAGAAGCTCAAATACAACGTACATGAGCAGATCATTGATGCCTCCCACTACGGCGTTGCCCAACGCAGAAGGCGGCTGTTCATGATTGCTGAACTGCGAGGTCAACCTGAGGCGATAGAACCCCTGAATCCGTTTTATCGTAACGTCTGGGACATTTTGGCGCCGGAAGGCACATATAAGATGACTCCGCTCAGAACCCCGCGGCGCGCTAAAGACACGCTTGCACGAGCTGATAGGGCTATAGCCGAGCTGGGAGAGAACAAAGCGTTCCTCATCGTCTACTACGGCTCTGACGGTGGTGGTGGTTGGCAGCGTATGGATGAGCCATTGCGCACGGTTACGACTATCGACCGTTTCGCTTATGTAGTCCCAACGTCCAATGGCCATATGATGCGGATGCTGCAGCCGGATGAGTTGCGCAAGGCCATGGGTTTTCCTGAGCACTATAGATTCCCAGACGTAACAAGACGCGAGAAAGTAAAACTGATGGGGAATGCTGTTTGCTCGCCGGTTATGGAGGCGATAGTACAGTCTTTGATTAAACAAAAAATTTGTCTAAATGCAGCATAAAAAAAGCCCCTTTGATAGGGGCTTCTTTTATCTGAGTTCAACAATCCCAGGTCGCGTTGTTTGGCGAATTAACCAGCTTGTTATATCACCCAGTATCTGTTCTCTAAGCCGCCCTTTATAGCACTCTGCAAATATTTCATTGGCTTTCTTTGTGTCTATCGAAAATGTCAGTCGGGCGTTGAAGGTGAAAAAGTATTTGCCTCCGTCGGAATTCATCATCTCGGGTAGGCATACAAGGTAATCGCCGAGTAGTTTATTGGTTCTCTGGCCGGTTTCCTTGTCTATGAGTTTGCAGTAATCTATGTATTGTTCAGGAACTAAAACCCCGACCAAATACTTGTTCCATGTTGACTTGATTTGTGCGTGATCGCAGGGCGGGGTGATATCTAGGGCAACGACAGTGCAATTGCTGCTAACTTCATTTTTCTTTGGCTTTTTTTCTTCTCGGCCAAACATGAAGAAGTTTGCTCTAATAAAGCTGTTTAGCTCGTCGATTGTGCCTATGTCACCAGGCAGTAGATTAAAGTGTTGTGATATATCTACGATACTGCCAGGAGGCAATGCTGGAGAGGGTGTGGAGAGCTCTAAATGGATGATTCTATTGGTTTTTGCTTTCCAGTTTTCCAGTCTTAATATTTTTTCTGCATCAAGCTCTTCAAAATTTTCAATTCCGCTGTTGGTGTCCTTTATTTTGTCTCTCAGCACTGAGGATAAAATATCTTTTAAGCCCTTCGAGAAATTTTCAGGGTGGACATTCTTCCCAATTTCAGCGAGGGCCATCTCGCGTAAAATACTTCCCAGGTCTGAATCAAAGTTGGCGCCGGGTTTAATGAAGCTCGTGATCTCTGAAACTGTTTCTGAAACTGCTCGGAATACTTCAAACTCCCAGTTTATTAGGGCTGTTGTCGCTGGATAAATGTTTGTTTTTTGACTGATATGCTGGGAAAGCTCCTGGAGGAGCTCAGGTTTTATATCGGCAACCTTCTGTACGTCGCCATGTAAGCCGGCTTTGCTATACTGTGGTTTGGTATCTAGTACTACATATGAAAATGGTTTTAGCCCGGCGGGAAGCTCTTCACGCAGATGGTTGAAAATCTCTTCGGCTTTAGTTGTGCCGAGATTGTTTTCCGCTCCGGCCCAGGTGGACCAAGTTACAAGAAGCCATGGGCCGTTGTGCTCAGATACTACTGCTTCGATTGTGGCTACGGCGGCATCATAATCTGTCTTGCTTGGCTCGCCTGGAGATGTAAGAGCCAAGTCTTGAAAAATAATCCTAACTCCATTGATTTTAGGCTTATCTTGATGTTGATGCTCGATCAGCTTCTTTTCATCATATTGAAAAAAATAACACGGAACTAAGCTGTCGATTAGTCTAGTGCATATAAGCATGCCGTCATCATATTTGTCGTCGATGACTAGCGCGTGACCGGTATTGAGCACTTTAAGCTTCCTTGTTGAATACTAGGCCGACACAGGCTCCAGTTATTACTTTTGGCCTGTCGACTGCATCTGTGTTTGGGAACGAAAGCCGCCCTGCGTGAGACTTCATCACCATGTCTGCGTAATAGAGGCCGATCCCCATTCCTGCCGGTTTTCGGGTATGAAATGGCTGTACTAAATCTATAGGTTCATCAATGAAGCCGGGTCCATTATCAGCAATGATTATCGATGGAGCCTCAAGCTCAGCAGATGGAGAAATCCATATGCAGCGTTCGGTCTCTACTTCGTCGAGCCAATATATGGCATTATCTATTATGTTCACCAGGGCCGAGGTGAGCATTCTTCTCATGCCTTTAATTTTGAAGTCTAGATGAGGAGAATTTTTGAAGCCATCTAAGAAAGTGATCTTATGTCGTTTAAATCTTCTCTGTTGTGTCAGTAGGGCATATTGTACGAGGCTCGATGCGCTCATTTCCTCCATTCGTTTATTGCTGACCATGTACATGGCCCCCTGCAGAATAGAGACTAGCTCGTTAGACATTTGCTTCAGTTGATCTAATGGTGCTCCGTCTGCGATACTCGAGTTAAGCCCTTTTACGCCACGCTCCAGCTCGTGGAATACAGTGACCAACCCAAGTCCAGCTCCAGCGGCTGAAAGCATTACGTCTCTTGTTTCTCTATAGCTTTTGCCAACACCCCTTACCAACTGTCCTATCTGTTGGTCTAGTTCTTTGTTCTTTAATACCGTTTGCTCTAGCTCATTCAGTATTTCTTCAATGCTCTCTTTTTTCTTCCCGTGCGGCGTTCCGGGAGATGTGTTGAGAGCATCCTTCAGTTTTCGCTTGTCTTTATTTCTTTCTGCTTCAAATTGAGAAACGATACAGATCATCGCGTATACAAGTTCGTTGTAGGCATTATTCTCAACGAAGCCTTCACGATTTGTCTTTTCCTGTAGTCCCGGACTTCCGTCTAGCTCAAGATGTAGCTCGCCAATTATCTGTTTGCTACCAAATTTTCTTGTGGGACCTTGAATCCTCCGATGGTCGAGTCCAAGCCAGTCGTCACCCGGCTCGCCGTAGTTATATACCCGGAGTCCATCTCTATAAACTTTTATTCCGCCTTGTTGTTTTACGTAATCTTCTAGTCCTCCGGCTTCATCTTTAATGTAGCGAAGGATTTCTTTGTCGAAGTCGAACCCAATAATTCGGCCTTTGAGGGTGCCTATTTCCAAACCTGGATTATCTGGTGGGGACGTTCTATAAAGATCTGGTTTGTATGGCCTCTTCTTTCGTTCCTTCCAGTTTTCGCCGTCCTCAGGATGTCGGAAGCGGAAGAACTCGAAAGAGGCAAGGTCAATTGGAGTTTCCCTGCCAGTCACGATGTCTTTATAGTCGGCAACTATAGCGGAATAAGGAGTATACTTGTAAGTATAGCTAAGGCCGCTGTTTGATAGTTCAAAGTCAAAACTAAACAGGCTCTGGCTTTCTGCGAGTACAGGGTCGAACAAGTCTGTTAACCAATCTTTTTCGGGTATGACCTTGAAGTTTACTTCGAATCCATCTTCTTTTTTTCTCTCGTTACCTTCTACTTCTAGGGGGGCAGGAGTCATAGCCTTTACTGATCTGTAAAGTCTTCTGATGTCGCCGCGCTTCCAGGTTTGTTTAAGGTTGGAGATTTTTATATATGTGCCGGTGCTGCGTTCCATGAAGACCTCTGGTGGTCTTTCATAAATATCTATCTTGGCTTGGTCTAGATATTCGGATTTGGAGAAACTCTCCCAGTCTATATCGACAACTACTTCAGGTTGGCCTTGAGCTCGTGTTACCATCAATATCTTCGTGCCAAGCCTGTGAACAGCAAACCGTCCTACTCCTTTTTCTCCTACTTGTAATCGTCCTTTTTCAGTTCTTATGCCTTTAATTCTTTTTTCTAATTTGTGGCCGTGCGCCGGCTCCATCCAGACCTCTGTTACAGTCTGAAAACTCATTCCGTAGCCATCATCTTTTACTATTATTGTGCCGTTGTCTTTATCTATGTTCACAAGGTTTAGATTGACTTCGGAGGCATCTGCGTCATATGAGTTTTTAACTAGTTCGAAAAGTGCTAGGGTATGATTCTTAATAAGCTGCTCGCCAAGCAGCTCCATTATTCTTGCTTTAGGCCGGAACGATGTGGTCTTTTTTTGCATTTCTAATGGCGCTCAGCTTTAATTTGATGGATTGGCATATTCAATTCAATTCAATTTGAATATATTTCGCCTGCTTGTTCGCTCTGTAATATAGTGGATCTTGTACCTGTCTCCACTGTACCTGCGCTCGCTGCTTGAGAGCCAATCACTCATATTCCTTTTGCGCACCCAGGTCCTCAAGGTTAGTGGAGCAGATTGTCGGCCTGTCCGTTGAGGTAGGACGTGACTCTGTCTAGGCGGCGACAGGCTCGCTTGTCCGACACAGCAGGAGGTGGGCCGGCGTACCTGTGGCTGAATTATCTGGCGTTTGACCCGTGGAGACCTGAGTCGGCCGATCACTCGCGTCTTCGAACTCAGCCAAACTAGGCTGTCGCGAAATGGGTACAGCCGGGGGCCGTTGTTCATTGCCTTCCTTGCCTAGATCTTCTGGATGGTGTTATCGGGTATGCCCGACCAGGTGTGTCGAGATCCCCATACTTTTCCGTCGCTGATGATGGCGAATTGATCGCGCTGACTCAAGAGGGGTAGGGCTTTTGTCCATGGCTGATGGACGACCTAACCTCTGCTGTGAACGCTAGATGAGCCGTGCTCTCTCGACTCTCGAATGTGTTGGAGCCTAATGGGGGCGGCCGTCTGCCATCGTACCGCTGATGGGTGAAGCCGGCTTGCCATGTGTCCGAAAATGCTTCTAAACATCTGGGCATGGCTAGTGAAGTGTTGATCGTGGGCCAGTCAATATTTTTGCAGGTTTTAGCGTTGTGGAGGGACGCGATCAGGTTTTCAGAATGCCTCTTCCTTGGCAAATGTGAGCGACCGAAGAGGTTTCTCCAGATTTTTCGAATGCATTTCTTTCGCTCATTGGTGCGCTTCAACTGACCTTCCGTTGTCAGCGTTGCTGCAGCTACCGCTTCACAGAGCAAGATAGCATTGAGCGCCGTAGGCGCGAATACGCCAACGTGAAGTTAGCTAACCGACTTATCGGTTAGCTAACTTCACCTGTCTTGCCCTGAATATTCGTGTAGCTGAAATGAGCGTCAGTAGTGAACTCAGGCGCGCAACATGTATGCTACAGCGTTTAATTATTAGCTGATCGCTTCAACAAAGGAAATGATCGGGTTTTGAACTTTAGGGCAACGATTGTTCGGCTAAGCAACGGTGCTCAATAGCTATTGAACACCGCAGTTTATAGGTAGTAATTTCCTGGCGTAACGACGAAAAGCTTGATAGCCAAAGTCGATAGATCCTTCATCATGCAAGGTCTTCCAGATCCCTAGTAAGGACCAACCACCTTCAATCGCTTGCAGAATTTCCTCGCGTAGCAAGATGAACTTGGCCAAATTGGTACTCGGGTCTGAAGGAGGGTAGGTCGCGATTACTCGTTCCGCGATCCGTATGGTAAGGGGTTTCATCTCAACCTCATGGATGACTAAATCTCAGAGCTAGGGCTTGGTTTCTCATTTGTCAAAATTCGGACTGGTGATGTGCCAGAGCTAGACCTATTTGTCCTTAACTTCTTCAAGTACTCCTTTCCTACGGTCGACCGGTTCTCGTTCTTGACACTTGACGGGCCTATTTCCGGGTTGTCTGTCGAGGTAAAGTGAGGTGCGTTATCGTCACGCCTAGGTTTCCCCGCAGGTGCTCGGTCCTTGAAGTTGTAGCTGCCATCTCGATATCGCTTGATGATTCCGTGAAACCACCGGACTGCTGTGGTTTTGATAGATCCCGCTTTGATCGCAGCCGACAGTTCGTCCAGCATGCGTTGCTGGTCAACGGGAGCAACCTGCTCCAGCGCCTTGAAAATTTGGCTTCTCGTTTCAGCTGATACCAATGCCGTCAACCGCAGTGGCGGACCATCGGCTACCGGTACATCGTCGAGGGACGTAGTAGTTTTCTTATTTCTTGGTTTTATTGCTTTGTTAGTATTTATATGTGCTTGTTTCCCCAGGTGCGGCTGCTCCGTGTGCGGTTTATCCATGTTCGGGTTATCGCAATATGGTGCAGCGGAGGCTTGGCTATTGGGCTCGTCAGATATATGCCATACCGTTTTTGCGAATCGGCCTCGGGAGTCATGGGTGCGCTTGATACTCAAGTAGCCTGCGTCCTCCAACTCCTGTAATCCGCTCCTGGTTGCGGCTGTACCAGTGCCGTTTTTCTTAGATAGCGATTCCACCGTCAGGTATGGGTAGCCTGGAGGTAGTGATAGTAATTTCACAAGTAGGCCCAACGATTTCCAACTCAGGTTTGAGTCGCTTATTACATCGTTAGGGATGATTGTGAAATGGCTGGATACCTTTCTTTTTACAACTAGGGATATAGACATCTTCGTCAGCCCTGCTCAAGCACCTTGGCTACATCTGCGGTTCTGAAATAAATCCTCCTGCCAATTCTCACCTTACAGGGGAGGAATTTTCTCGATACCTCATTGTCGCCACTCAGACTGATCCTCAAGCCATCCTTGCTTCTGTGTAGCACCTCCGCAAGCTGTTCGAGGGACAAGAGTGGAGCCCCAGAGAATAAGTCGCGTATATATTCTTCAGTGGTCATGCTAGGTGTCCTCCGCTTAATTTCGGATATCCTATGACACCTAGCGCAAATTTATAAAGAACTTTTTGAATATTGGCTTGACAGCGGGATAGTTTAGCTATAGTTCTCCGTTCTTGTTTTAGCTCAACTTATTTAAAGTCGTAGCTGTTTTAGCCGCTAAATTTGAACCTCACCTCGTGTGGTGCGGCTATAGTGCTGGGGTTTAGCTAAGCTTTTTTGATTTTTTTAGCTAAACTTTTTTGTTCTTTGACATGTTGTCCAGCCGGGCTACTAGATCTTCGGAACGTAGATGTGTGTATCTTTTCAACATTTGCATCGATTTGTGGCCACTGATGCTTGATACCTCTTGGTCGGAAAGACCACCTTCCACCAAGCGGCTGACAGCCTCATGCCTCAAGTCGTGAAATCTAAAGTCGGATAGCTGGAGCTTCTTAACCAACAGCCCCCAGATTTTTGTGAACGCATAGGGGCGGCGCTTTCCATCTCTACCGGGCTCACCGAAAAACACCAAGTTGCACTCGCTAGGGCGAGCTGGATTCATCATCGCGGCTCTGAAAAGCTCTGTGGCTCGCTTGCTCAGTGGCACAGTTCGTTGACCATCATTTTTCGTGTCGACCAGTCTTACGATGCGTCGCTCTGTATCCACCTGAGTTCTGCGTAGCGACGCGATTTCACCTGAGCGCATACCAGTTTCCAGAGCGATGCCAACGATCCACCCAAGCATTGGATTGCTGTGCCGATTCACCTCTGCGAACAGCCGCCGTTCCTCATCCGGCGAGAGCCTACGATTGCGACCCTCCCCGGGGCTTGGCTTGCGTATATTCAACACGGGGTTAAACGTCAGGCCGAGCCCCCACTCCTGGATAGCGACCGTGAAAACGTGGCTCAGTAGAGCCAGCTCCAGGCGAACGGTGTTGTTGCTGGTCGTGCCTGCGCGGCCTGGCTCGTTAAGGCGCTTGTCGCGATAGTTGGCAATGGTTTCAGCGGAAAGGGCTGCGAGAGAATACTTGCCCAGATGCTCCGTTAGCTTTTTAGCCTTGGAGATCTCACCGCGTTGAGTCGTAGGCTTCTTTGTGGGTGTAATGTCGGTCAGGTAGCGCTTGAGCGCTATTTCCAGCGTCATGCGCTCAGAGCCGCTGCGCTGGATGTACACACCGCGCACCATCTCGTCTTCGGTACGTCGTGACCAATCCTCAGCGTCGCGTTTGGTGCGGAAGGTTTTGGCGTTGGTCGGCCATCCGGTCTTGCGGATGACGGCCTTCCAGGTACCGGCAGGGGTTTTGACGATTGTGGCCATCTGAAGGACTCCAAAGGCGTGCAAGCGAAGCCGCACTGTACCTAATTTGTACCTTCGGACCATAGGACTGATCCGGCTGCCACAAACCCAAAAAGCCGAAAGCCGCGTAATACGCGGCTTTAAGGTTGGTGGGCCCACACGGACTCGAACCGTGGACCAAAGGATTATGAGTCCTCTGCTCTAACCAACTGAGCTATAGGCCCTCAGTAAGTGGCCGGATTATAACGAGGGTTTCGCAGCTGTGCCATCTGAAAGATCCGATAGTGCTATGCGAAGAAACGTAGCTGCGAACTCTTCTGGCGGCAGCGGCAGGCTGACGATGTAGCCTTGGATTTGTTCGCACCCTTCGGCCGCCAGAAAACGCTGCTGGGCCTGGTTCTCCACACCTTCTGCAATGATCGTCAACTGCATGCTGCGGCCCAGTGCGATGATTGCGCGGGCGATGGCGGCATCGTGGGGATCGTCGGGCAGGCCGCGGATGAACGACTTGTCGATCTTGAGGATGTCCAGTGGCAGGCGCTTGAGGTAGCTGAGCGAGGAATAGCCGGTGCCGAAGTCGTCGATGGCCAGCTGTACGCCGAGTTTCTTCAACTGGTACAGCACGGCCAGGGCCTCTTCGGCCTGGCTCATGATGAAGTTTTCCGTGATCTCCAGCTGCAAGTCGCCGGCCTTGAGTTGGTAGTGCTTGAGCAGTTGCTCGATGCGCCGGGCCAGGTGCGGGTGGCGTAGCTGGGCGCCGGCGAGGTTGATCGACAGCGGGCCGAATGGTTCGTAGTGCTGCTTCCAGGCCTGCATCTGCCGGCAGGCTTGCTCCAGCACCCAGTCACCGAGCTGGAGAATGGTGCCGTTTTCTTCCGCCAGGTGGATGAAGTGCTCTGGCGGCACTTCGCCGAAAGTCGGGTGGCTCCAGCGGATCAGCGCTTCGGCGCCCACCAGGTTCTGGGTCTTGAGGCTGAGCTTGGGCTGGAAGCACAGGCTCATTTCGTTGCGTTCCACGGCGCGGCGCAGTTCATGTTCCAGGGCAATGCGCTCACTGGCCTGGGCGGTAAGGTCGAGGGTGTAGGCTTCGACGCGGTTGCGGCCCTTGGCTTTGGAGCGGTACATGGCGGCGTCGGCATTGCGGATCAGCGTGGCGACGTCGGTGCCGTCCTGTGGATAAAGGCTGATGCCGATGCTGGCGCTGGTAAAGAACTCGTGCTCGCCAGCCTGGAACGGTGCGTTGAAGCAGGCCAGCAGTTTGTTGGCGATGGTGCTGGCGTCGCTCGGCTTGTGCAGGCCGGGCAGCAGGATAATGAACTCGTCGCCGCCCAGGCGGGCCACGGTGTCTACGTCGCGTACCTGCTCCTTAAGGCGCTGGGCGATACCCTTGAGCAGCAAGTCGCCGACCGGGTGGCCGAGGCTGTCGTTGATGTGCTTGAAGCGGTCGAGGTCGAGGAACAGCACCGCGCCCTGGCGGTTGGATACCTGCGCGCAGGTGAGCACAGCCTGCAGGCGATTTTCGAACAGGGCGCGGTTGGGCAAGCCGGTCAGTGGATCGTGGTGGGCCTGGTAGTCGAGTTTGGCCTGGGCGTGCTTGATGCTGGAGATGTCGGCGAAAACCGCCACAAAGTGGGTGACCTCGCGTTCGCTGTTGCGCACGGCGCTGATGGTTAGCCAACTGGGGTACAGTTCACCGTTCTTGCGCTTGTTGTAGATTTCGCCCTGCCAGTGGCCTTCAGCGGTCAGCTGGTGCCACATGGCGACATAGAAGGCACTGTCGTGCTGGCCGGAGGCGAGCAGGCGTGGGGTCTGGCCGAGGGCTTCGATCTCGCTGTAGCCGGTGATTTCGCTGAAGGCGCGGTTGACGGCACTGATGCGCTGGTCGATGTCGGTAATCAGCACGCCTTCGGCGGTGTTCTCGAATACGGTGGCGGCCAGCTGCAGTTTTTCCTGCATCAGGTGGCGTTCGGTGATGTCACGGGCGATGGTCAGCATGCAGTCCACGCCGGTAATCGGCAGCGGCCGCGCAGACAGCTCGCAAAGGCGGATCTGCCCGTCGCTGCGGCGGATATGACAGGTGAAATCGCGCACGAAGCCGTCGCGGTTGAGCTGGTCCACCAGGCGCTTGCGCTCGTTGAGGTCGACCCAGATGCCCAGGTCCAGTGAGGTCTGGTCAATGGTCGGGTTGAGGTCGTAGCCGGTGAGGCGGCAGAAGCCTTCGTTTACTTCCAGCAGCAAACCGTCGCTCTGGCGTGACAGCAGCAGGCCGTCGGGCGAGGCATGGAACGCCTTGGCGAATTTTTCTTCCGAGGTTTGCAGTTGCTGCTGAGTTTCCTTGAGCTGGCTGATGTCGCGTACCGCCACCACCAGCGCCGGCGTGCCGTCGAGTTCGAAGGTTTCGGCGGAGGTCAGGCCGGTGAACAGTTGGCCGTTGCTACGGCGGAAGCTCATCTCCAGATTGCGGATACCGCCCTGGTGCAAGCGTTCGAGCACCAGCGGCCCGCTGCCTTCAACACCCCACAGGTTAAGGTCGGTGGCTGTGCGGCCAATCACCTGGCCCGGCGTCAGGCCGATCTGTTCTTCAAAAGCCTCGTTTACCTCCAGCAGGCAGCCATCACTGTGGCGCGCTATCAGCAGGATATCGGGGCACTGCTGGAACACCGAAGCGAACTTCTGTTCTGACAGGCGCAGGGCGTCCTCGGTACGCTTGGTTTCGCTGATGTCGATCATCAAACCGCGCATTACCGGCTGATGGCCGTGCTCGATCATGCTGACAATATTGCGCACCCACAGTGGCTGGCCATCGGCACGTATTACCCGGTAGTCCAGGCTGTGGTCTCGACCGGCTGCGGTTTCACTGTCGCAGTACGCCTGAGCCCAGAGGGCGTCCTCCGGGTGCAGGATGTTGCGCCAGAAGCCAGGTTTCAGCCAGTCAGCCAGAGGGTAGCCCAGCAGGCCTTCGGCATGCGGTGATACATAGCTGTAGGTGAAGTCGTTGGCATCTGCTTCCCAGGCGATGGCTGACAGGCTCTCGACCAGGCCGCGATAGTGGTACTCGCTGCTGCGCAGCTCCTGTTCCAAGGCAATGCGTCGGGAAATTTCCGAGCTGAGCCGGCGATTGATGCGGATGACCACGGCCAGTACGCCCATCAACAACAGCACTGTCGGCAAGCCGTAAACCAGCAAGTCCGACCAGAACATCCGCTGGTCGACCACATTGCCCACCCAACGCTGCTGGATCTGGCTGATTTCGCTGCTGCTCATGTCGGCCATCACTTTATCCAGAATGCCGACCAGCACCTGGTTGTTGCGGGGCACGGCCATGGCCAGCTGATAGCGGTATGGCGTTTCGCCGCTGACATAGAGGCCATCAAGCTTCAACTGGCGCAGGCTCCAGATGCTTGACGCGAGGTCACCGACGACAGCGTCCACCTGGTCAGTGGCCAAGGCCTGCAACGTCGAGCTGACGTTGGGTAGGGCGACCAGGTTGAGATCGGGGTGGTGGGTACGTAGCAGCTCGTGCGGCGCGTAGTTTTCGACCACCGCGACTTTTAGGCCATACAGGTCATCCAGGTTTCGCGGTTGCGCGCCGCCTTTGTGCGCGAGGATCACGATGGGGAAATCGAGATAGGGGCGGGTGAAGGCCAGGTAAACCTGGCGTTCGGGGGTGGACATGATGCCTGGCAGCAGGTCGATGCGGTTTTCCCGCGCCTGCGCCAGTACCTCGGTCCAGCTGCTGGGCTCGACCGGCTTGAACGCTACGCCCAGGCGTTGCTGGATCGTGGCGATGTAATCGGCGGCCAGTCCCTGGTAACGGCCCTCCTGGTCGCGAAACTCGAACGGTGGCCAAGAGGCGTCTACGCCCAGGCTGAGCTGCGGGTGGGCAGCCAGCCAGGCTTTCTCCTCGTCTGTCAGGGTCAGCGCGCCGGCCGTTGTGTTCCACAAAACCAGGAGCAGCAACAGGATGGCCGGCTTGAAGGGCATGGCGGCCTCGCATTCAGATGGTCTGAAGTCGAGTGTAGACGGGCATTGCGGCAGGTGTACGGTGGAAGGAGGGGTCTTTTGTCCGATACAACAGGGCCTTGCGGCCTTGGGTAGGGCACATTGCCTTCATGGCATGCACCGCTCCTGCAACGATCACCATAAAAACCGGATTCTGCGCGACAGGCGGAAAAGAAAAACCCCGGCCTGGGCCGGGGTTTTGTCATCACTCGTCGAGGAAGCTGCGCAAGTGCTCGCTGCGAGTCGGGTGGCGCAGTTTGCGCAACGCCTTCGCTTCGATCTGACGGATACGCTCACGCGTTACGTCAAACTGCTTGCCCACCTCTTCAAGGGTGTGGTCCGTGTTCATGTCGATACCGAAACGCATGCGCAGCACTTTGGCTTCGCGTGCGGTCAGCCCTGAGAGCACGTCACGGGTAGCTTCTTTCAGGCTTTCGACCGTGGCCACGTCAATCGGGGACTGCATGGTCGAGTCCTCGATGAAGTCGCCCAGGTGCGAATCTTCGTCGTCACCGATCGGGGTTTCCATGGAGATCGGCTCTTTGGCGATCTTCAGTACCTTGCGGATCTTGTCCTCAGGCATTTCCATGCGCTCGCCCAGCTCTTCCGGGGTCGGTTCGCGACCCATTTCCTGCAGCATCTGCCGGGAAATACGGTTGAGCTTGTTGATCGTCTCGATCATGTGCACCGGAATACGGATGGTGCGTGCCTGGTCGGCGATCGAACGGGTGATCGCCTGACGAATCCACCAGGTGGCATAGGTCGAGAACTTGTAGCCGCGACGGTATTCGAACTTGTCCACCGCTTTCATCAAGCCGATGTTGCCTTCCTGGATCAGGTCGAGGAACTGCAGGCCACGGTTGGTGTACTTCTTGGCGATGGAGATCACCAGACGCAGGTTCGCCTCGACCATTTCTTTCTTGGCGCGGCGGGCCTTGGCTTCACCGATCGACATGCGACGGTTGATTTCCTTGATCTCGGCAACGGTCAGGCCGGTTTCGGTCTCAAGGTCGATCAGTTTCTGCTGGCAAGCGACGATGGCAGCGTCCTTTTCACCCAGGGCTGCAGCCCATTTGGTGTTGCGCTTGGCCAGGTCACCGCTCCAGGTCTGGTCGGTTTCGTTGCTCGGGAACATGCGCAGGAAGTCGGCGCGTGGCATGCGGGCATCACGGACGCAAAGCTGCATGATGGCGCGTTCTTGCTGGCGCAGACGGTTCAAGGCGTCACGTACACGTTCAACCAGTACTTCGAACTGCTTCGGTACCAGCTTGATCGGCATGAACAGGTCAGCCAGGGCCTGCAGGGCCTCGATGCTTTCCTTGTGGCCGCGACCGTTTTTCTTCAGGACCTTGTTGGTGACCTGAAGCTGGTCGTTGACCGCGCCGAAGCGCTGGGCTGCGACAACTGGGTCGGGACCGCTTTCGGCCTCTTCCTCGTCGTCACTGCCTTCGCTTTCTTCGTCTTCGTCGTCCGATTCTTCCTTGGCCGCAGGGGCCTTGGCACCGGGGACCGGCACTTCGTCGGTCGGGGCGGCGATATTGTCATCAGGGTCGATGTAACCACTGAGGACATCGGACAGACGGCCGCCTTCGGCGGTGACGCGGTCATATTCGCCGAGAATGTAGTCGACAGTACCCGGGAAGTGGGCGATAGCGCCCATGACTTCACGGATGCCTTCCTCGATACGCTTGGCGATTTCGATCTCGCCTTCGCGTGTCAGCAGCTCGACAGTACCCATTTCGCGCATGTACATGCGCACCGGGTCGGTCGTGCGGCCGATATCGGTTTCAACTGCCGCCAACGCAGCAGCGGCTTCTTCGGCCGCGGCTTCGTCGGTGTCGGCTTCCGCCAACAGAAGGGCATCCGCATCCGGAGCACTCTCGAATACGTTGATCCCCATGTCGTTGATCATGCGGATGATGTCTTCCACCTGTTCTGGATCTGAAATATCCTCAGGCAGGTGGTCGTTGACCTCCGCGTAAGTCAGGTAGCCCTGCTCACGACCGCGGGTGATCAACTCTTTGATACGAGACTGCTGTTGCGCTTTTCCGGACATAACACCCTATCCACTGAAGGTCTTGGCGGGCAAAAAACAAGCCGAGGATTATACCCGAGCATGGGCCTCACGCGCCAGATGAGGTCGGCGTTTGTGCGGGAACATTCCGGCTCAGCAGGGCGAGGAGCTGGGTTTTTTCCTCGCTGGTCAATTCGCTTTGACGTGATTTCCTGAGCAGTTGTTCCAGGCTGCGCTCGCGTTGGCGGGCGGACAAGCTAGTTATAGTGTCGAAAAACTGTTGTTCAAGGTTGTCGGCCACGATCAGCCATTCCTTTTCTGCCAGGGCCCGCAGCAGGCGGCCCTGTTCGGTGCCATGCCAGCGTGCGATCAACTGCATTGAGCTTAGCCCAGGATTTTTCTGTGCGGCTTCGATCAGTGCTACCAGCAGCTGGCTGTACAGGTGTTCTTCGTCGGCGAAGTGGCTGGCGTCTTCAACCTTGCCGGCCAGTAGTGGGTGGTGCAGCAAGGTGCGCAGGGCCGCCAGCGTAGGTGGCTCAACCGGCGCGGGCACCCGCGGAGGCGCTTCGTCGCGGTGCTGCCAGGGCTTGCCGCCCTTGCGATTCTTGTCCCACGGTTTGTCGCTCCACGGCTTCTTGCTGCCACCCTTGTTCGGCTTCCACTCCTGCTCCTGGTGTACAGGGGCATGGTCGTACTGTGGCATGTCGCCGTAGTCGGGGGTGTAGCTGGCCATGGCGTCATAGTCATAACCAGGGTCGTAGTCCGGCACGCTGTTGGCAGCTGGCGCCTGCTGCGCCAGTTGCTCTACCTGCTGTGGGTCGAGGCCGGTAATTTCCTTCAGGCGGTTGCGCATCAACTGGCGCAGGTTGGCGCCGGGGATCTTTTCGATCAACGGTGCGGCCAGGGTTGCCATGTGCGCCTTGCCTTCCAGCGAGCGCGGGTCGGCTTCGACGCCCAGTTGCTCGAAGAAGTAGTCAGCCAGCGGCTGGGCGTGTTGGTTGATGCGGGCCATGAAGGCATCGGTGCCTTCGGCGCGCACCAGGCTGTCCGGGTCTTCGCCTTCGGGCAGGAACAGGAAGCGCGCACGGCGGCCGTCCTGCAGGTTCGACAAGGTCGACTCCAGCGCTCGCCAAGCGGCCTTGCGCCCGGCCTGGTCACCGTCGAAGCAGAACAGCACGCTGGGCACCACGCGGAACAGCCGCTTGAGGTGCTCTTCGCTGGTGGCGGTGCCGAGGGTGGCCACGGCATTACGCAGGCCTTGCTGGGCAAGCGCGATGACGTCCATGTAGCCCTCGACCACGATGATTTCATCGAGGTTGCGGTTGTGCTTGCGCGCTTCGTAAAGCCCGTACAGTTCCTGGCCCTTGTGGAACACCGGGGTTTCCGGGGAGTTCAGGTACTTGGGCTTGTCGTCGCCGAGCACCCGGCCACCGAAGGCGATGATGCGCCCGCGGCTGTCGCGGATCGGGAACATCACTCGGTCGCGGAAGCGGTCGTAGCGCTTGCCGCTTTCGGCGTTCTCGATCAGCAGGCCGGCGTCGATCATCACCTTCTGTTGCAGGGTATCGGCACCCAGGTGCTTGAGCAGGTTGTCCCAGCCGGGCGGGGCAAAGCCCAGGCCGAAGTCGCGGGCGATTTCCCCGGACAGGCCGCGGCCCTTGAGGTAATCCACCGCCGCCTTGCGAGTCGGGTGGCTGCGCAGGGCCTGGCGGTAGAATTCCGAGGCGGCATCCAGCAGTGGGTACAGCGGCGAATCGGTAGGCTGGCGGGGCTTGTTGTCTCGGCGGCCTTGTTCGCGGGGTACTTCCATGCCTGCTGCGCGGGCCAGTTCCTCGACCGCCTGGGGGAAGTCCAGGTTGTCGTGGTCCATCACGAAGCCCAGGGCGTTGCCACCGGCGCCGCAGCCGAAGCAGTAGTAGAACTGCTTGTCGGGGCTGACCGTGAAGGAAGGGGTCTTTTCCTTGTGGAACGGGCAGCAGGCGGAGTAGTTCTTGCCGGTCTTTTTCAGTTGGACGCGCGAACTTACCACGTCGACGATGTCGAGGCGGTTGATCAGGTCGTCAATGAAACTCTGGGGAATCAGCCCGGCCATGGCAGTCTCGTCATCTGGCAACTGGCAAGTCTAATCGCTCGCGCGCCGAATGGGGCGGGTGCCGCTTGGGGAAGTGCGAGGGAATGTGTGCTCGTCGCCAGCCCTGGGGGCTCGTCAGTCGGACGTGCACGTCTGGTCATACAGCAAGGAGGACCAGCTCTGACGTTTCAGGCAGGTTGCCCTTTATGCAGTTCGCATGAAGCTTGTGCAGGGCCTTGGGCTAGCTGCCCAAGTGTAAAACGACCACTGCCATCGCCCGGCGGTTAGCCGGGCAGGGCAGAAGCTTTGCGATGAACGTCTGTATTAGTACAGACGAACGGCGCGGCGCTGTTCGCGCTGAACTTTCTTGGCGTGACGCTTAACAGCAGCTGCTGCTTTGCGCTTACGCTCTGCGGTCGGCTTCTCGTAAAACTCGCGGCTACGAACTTCAGCCAGTACACCGGCTTTTTCGCAGGAGCGCTTGAAACGACGCAGAGCTACGTCGAAGGGTTCGTTCTCTTTAACTTTGACGGCTGGCATCCAGGGCTACCTTAATTCATTACCGGGGTAGACGTGCTCCTGGCAAAACAAAGGTGTGCTGGAGAACGTCGGTTTTCAAGGGTTGCGGATGTTAACCCTTAGCAAGCCGGAATGCAAAGCCTCTGATCGAAAACCGCTGGTCGGCATCCGACACGGGGACTATCATGCGCGGCTTCGAACTCAGCCCCCACAAGGGACGAACCCATGCTAGTACTGGGATTGGAAACATCCTGCGACGAAACTGGCGTCGCATTATACGACAGTGAGCGCGGTTTGTTGGCCGACGCACTGTTCAGCCAGATCGACCTGCACCGCGTCTTTGGCGGGGTAGTGCCCGAGCTTGCCTCGCGTGACCACGTCAAGCGCATGCTGCCACTCATCCGCCAGGTGCTGGACGAGGCGGGCTGTGTCGCCACCGAAATCGACGCCATCGCCTACACCGCGGGCCCCGGCCTGGTCGGGGCCTTGCTGGTCGGCGCCTCCTGCGCCCAGGCGCTGGCTTTTGCCTGGGACATTCCGGCCATTGGCGTGCACCACATGGAAGGCCACCTGCTGGCGCCCATGCTCGAAGAAAACCCACCGGCGTTTCCGTTCGTCGCTTTGTTGGTTTCTGGCGGTCACACCCAGCTGGTCCGGGTCGATGGTATCGGCCAGTACGAGCTGTTGGGCGAGAGCCTGGATGACGCCGCTGGCGAGGCATTCGACAAGACTGCCAAGCTGATCGGACTCAACTACCCAGGCGGCCCGGAAATCGCGCGCCTGGCAGAGCAGGGCGTGCCTGGCCGCTTCGTGTTCCCGCGGCCGATGACCGATCGTCCGGGCCTGGAGTTCAGCTTCAGCGGCCTCAAGACGTTCGCGCTGAACACCTGGCAGCAATGCAAGGATGCTGGCGACGACGGTGAGCAAACCCGTTGCGACGTGTCCCTGGCATTCCAGCAGGCGGTGGTGGAGACTTTGACCATCAAGTGCAAGCGTGCCCTCAAGCAGACCGGCCTCAAGCGCCTGGTCATTGCGGGTGGCGTAAGCGCCAACAAGGCACTGCGTGCTTCGCTGGAAGATATGCTTGCCGGCATGAAAGGCAACGTCTATTACGCGCGTCCGCAGTTCTGCACAGACAATGGCGCGATGATCGCCTACGCCGGTTGCCAGCGACTGCTGGCCGGGCAGCAGCAGGACCTGGCGATCAGCGTGCAGGCGCGTTGGCCGATGGAGCAGTTGCCGCCGCTGTAACGATCAGAAGTGGCGCTCGCGCCCGGCAAACAGGTCGCGCAGGTTGTTGCGGTGGCGCCAGACAATCATCACCGTCAGCACGCTGATCGGCAGCAGCGCCTCTGGCTCGCGCCAGGCCAGCAATGGCAGGGTCAACGGCGTGGCGATAAGCGCCGCCAGCGAGCTGGTGCGGGTAAGGTAGAAGGTCAGCAGCCAGGCGCCGATGGCCAGCAGGGCAGCCGGGAAGTACAGGCCCATGAGCATGCCGGCGGCGGTTGCCACGCCCTTGCCGCCGCGGAAGCAGAAATACAGCGGGAACAGGTGGCCCAGCACCGCGCACACGCCCACCCAGGCCTGTGCCTGCAGGTCCAGCCCGGCAAGGCGGGCAAGCAATACTGGCACCAGGCCCTTGCACAGGTCGCCAAGCAGGGTCAGGATCGCCATTTTACGGCCTGCCAGGCGTAGCATGTTGGTGGCGCCGGCATTGCCTGAGCCGCTGGAACGCGGGTCCGGGCTGCCCGAAAGGCGGCTGAGGACAATGGCGAAGGACAGCGAGCCGAGCAGGTAGGCGAGCAACGCCAGTAACCAAAACATGCTAACTATTCCGGGCGAGGACGCCCTGATTCTAACGGCGCCAGTCGCCCTTGTCGTGCTGTGGAGAGAAGTGCTTGGACAGAGTGTTCATCGAAGGCCTGGAAGTCGATACCGTCATTGGTGCCTATGACTGGGAGCGGGATATTCGCCAGTGCTTGCGCCTGGACCTGAGCTTTGCCTGGGACAACCGCCCGGCGGCCGCTGGTGATGACCTGAACTTGGCGCTTGACTACGCCAGCGTTTCGGCGCGCATCCAGGCGTTTGCCGAGCAGGCCCGTTTCGAGTTGGTAGAAACCTTTGCCGAGCGCCTGGTGGCCACCTTGATGGACGAGTTCCACATCCCTTGGGTGCGCTTGAAACTGACCAAGCCAGGCGCGGTACCGGCAGCCCGTGGTGGTGTAGGCGTGGAGATCGAGCGCGGATGTCTCTGAGCACGGTTTACTTGGGCCTGGGTAGCAATATCGACCGTGAGGCGCATTTGTGTGCCGGGCTCGACGCGCTGGCCGGCATCCTTACCGACATGCGCTGTTCGCCGGCGTTCGAAAGCCAGGCGGTAGGGATCAAGAGCGGCCCATTCATCAATTTCGTGGTCACCGGAAAAACCGCGTTGCCGTTGATGGAGCTGGACCGTCGGCTGAAGTTCATCGAGGCCGATAATGGCCGTTATGCGCCGGACCGCAAAGGCTTGCCGCTGGATATCGACGTGCTGATGTATGACGACCTGCATGGCACGTTCGATGGGCTGGTGTTGCCCCGGGCCGAGATCCTGAAGAACGCTTTCGTGCTGTGGCCGCTGTCGTTGTTGGCCCCTCAGCTGATGCATCCGGGTGCGGGCAAAACCATGGCCCAGTTGTGGCAAGAGGCGCAGATTGACCAGGTACTGGCCCCGGTCGCCTTCGAGTGGCGCGGGTTGCAGCTGACGCCTGCCTGACGGTCTGGCGCGGCACGGTATCTGTGGGCGCGCCTCAAGGCCGCCCCCACAGATACCGCGCTGGTCAACTGAATTTGTAAGCCTCAAGCGCTTTCAGCCGCTCAGCTTTGAGCGCTTCCCCCAGTGCCTGGCCCGTCAGCCCGGCCTGCACCAACGGCTTCACATCCACCGCGCGCGCCGCCACGGCTGCGCCCCGCAGGTAATCGCCCTGTGGATAACCCTGCTCGCCATCGCCCAGCGCTGCCATCTCGCAAACGACCACAAAATCCTCGAACCGCTGTGGCCGTCGGTAAACATCGAACTTCTGCAAAAGCTCCAGCAGTGCCGTGGCAGGCAGTTCCCGCGCCTGATTGGCTTGCGCCAGGCATTCCCCTGTCAACAGGGCCAGTTCCTGACATTCCCGCGGTGCCTTCAGGCGCTGGTTGACGGCTTTGATCGATGCAGGTGCCAGCCCCCGTAGCAGGCAGGCCCAGCGCACGTGCAGGGGCTGTTCATGTGCCGCAGCCTGCTCCAGGGCCGCCAAGGCCTGGGCATCGTCAGCAAGCTCAGGCAGCAGGGCCGGCAGGGCGTCGCAATCGCGCAGCACCTGGAAGAACACCTGTGGCTGCGCTTCCATCAGCGCCCGCTCGATTTCCTTCCAGCTGCGCTCGGCGGTCAGTGCCTGCAACTCGCCCGAGGCGCTGATTTGGCGCATCAGCTCCAGCGTCTGGTCGGCAACCTGGAAACCCAGCGGGGCGTATCGGGCAGCAAAGCGGGCAACGCGCAGAACGCGTAGCGGATCTTCAGCGAACGCCGGGGAAACATGGCGTAACAGGCGTTGATCCAGATCTTGCTTTCCGTTGTGCGGGTCATACACCGTGCCGGCTTCATCCTCGGCCATGGCATTGATGGTGAGGTCGCGGCGGATCAGGTCTTCTTCGAGGGTCACGTCGGGGCTGGCGTGAAAGGTGAACCCACCATAACCACGCCCGCTCTTGCGTTCGGTACGGGCAAGGGCGTACTCCTCACCGGTTTTCGGGTGCAGGAACACGGGGAAATCGGCACCGACCGGGCGATAGCCCTTGGCGAGCATTTCTTCGACACTGGCGCCGACCACCAGCCAGTCGATATCGCTGACCGGGCGGCCGAGCAGGCGGTCGCGCACGGCGCCGCCAACTTTGTAGATGTGCATGTGCAACTCTCCATAACTGCCGACAGGATAACCCGTCGGCAGTCATGGTGTTGCGCTACAGGTGGTGGATAACGGCAAGGTCCATGCGGCCGTAATCGGCACTTTCGCCGTGTTCGCCGCGTGGTGGCATGTGGTGGGTCTTCATTACCTGCTCGCCTTGCACGGTCTCCAGGTGAATATCGAAGCCCCACAGGCGGTGCAGGTGCTTGAGCACCTCCTCGGTCGAGTCGCCCAGCGGTTTGCGATTGTGCTGCTGGTGGCGCAGGGTCAGCGAGCGGTCGCCGCGGCGGTCGACGCTCCAGATCTGCACGTTCGGTTCACGGTTGCCAAGGTTGTACTGCGCTGCCAGTTGTTCGCGAATCACCCGGTAGCCGGCCTCGTCATGAATGGCGGGCACCAGCAAATCGTCACGCTGGTCATCATCGAGGATGCTGAACAGCTTGAGGTCGCGCATCACCTTGGGCGACAAGTACTGCAGGATGAAGCTTTCGTCCTTGAAGCTGCTCATGGCGAATTTGATGGTAGAAAGCCAATCACTGCCGGCAATCTCGGGGAACCAGTTGCGATCTTCCTCGGTGGGGTTTTCGCACATACGGCGGATGTCGGTGTACATCGCAAAGCCCAGCGCATAAGGATTGATGCCGCTGTAGTAGGGACTGTCGAAGCCAGGCTGGAACACCACGCTGGTGTGCGACTGCAAGAACTCCATCATGAAGCCTTCAGTGATCAGCCCCTCGTCGTACAGGTCGTTCATCAGGGTGTAGTGCCAGAACGTTGCCCAGCCTTCGTTCATCACCTGGGTCTGGCGTTGCGGGTAGAAGTACTGGGCGATCTTGCGCACGATGCGCACCACCTCGCGCTGCCAAGGTTCGAGCAGCGGGGCATTCTTTTCGATGAAGTACAGGATGTTTTCCTGCGGTTCGGCGGGGAAGCGCCCCTCATCGCGGTCGTTACCTTTTTCCGCGCTTTTCGGAATGGTTCGCCACAGGTCGTTGATCTGCCGCTGAAGGTGCTCTTCGCGCTCCTGTTGCCGGCGCCGCTCCTCTTCGGCGGAAATCGGATAAGGCCGCTTGTAGCGGTCGACACCGTAGTTCATCAGCGCGTGGCAGGAGTCGATCAAGTCTTCCACTGCATCGATGCCGTGACGCTCTTCGCACTGGGCGATGTACTGCTTGGCGAACACCAGGTAATCGATGATCGAGCTGGCATCGGTCCAGGTTCGGAACAGGTAGTTGCCTTTGAAGAAGCTGTTATGCCCGTAACAGGCGTGGGCGATCACCAGTGCCTGCATGCACATGGTGTTTTCTTCCATCAGGTAGGCGATGCACGGGTCGGAGTTGATCACGATCTCGTAGGCCAGGCCCATCTGGCCACGGCTATAAGACTTTTCCGTGCTGAGAAACTGCTTGCCATAGGACCAGTGGTGGTAGCCCAGCGGCATGCCGACCGAGGCGTAGGCATCCATCATCTGCTCGGCCGTGATCACCTCGATCTGGTTGGGATAGGTGTCCAGGGCGTAACGTTCGGCCAGGCGGCTGATTTCCCGGTCGTAGGTCTGGATCAGTTCGAACGTCCACTCGGACCCGGTGGAAATGGGTTGGCGTCTCTGTGCTCTGGCGGTCATGTGGCTAACCTGCGCTGGAAGAGTTCACGGAAGACCGGGTAGATGTCGCCGGCCGATACCAGCTGCTGTTGGGCAAACGTATCGGGGAATGCTTCGCCGATGCGCTCGTACTCATACCACAGCGCCTGGTGCTCACGGGGGGTGATCTCAACGTAAGTGTAGTACTGCACATGCGGCATGATCTGCTTGGACAGGATCTCGCGGCAGATCGGCGAGTCGTCGTTCCAGTTATCGCCGTCGGAGGCCTGTGCGGCGTAGATATTCCAGTCGCTGGCCGGGTAGCGCTCCGCCATGATCTCCTGCATCAGCTTGAGCGCGCTGGAGACGATGGTGCCGCCGGTCTCCCGCGAGTAGAAGAACTCCTCCTCGTCGACTTCACGGGCACTGGTGTGGTGGCGAATGAACACCACCTCGATGCGATCGTAATTTCGCTTGAGGAACAGGTACAGCAGGATGAAGAAGCGCTTGGCGATGTCCTTGGTGGCCTGGGTCATCGAGCCGGACACGTCCATCAGGCAGAACATCACTGCCTTCGAACTGGGGTTGGGCTGCTTGACCAGCAGGTTGTACTTGAGGTCGAAGGTGTCCAGGAAGGGCAGGCGGTTGATGCGCGCCTTCAGGCGTTCAATTTCCTGTTCGACTTCCTGGATGTCGGTGAAGTTATCCGGTTCTTCGACCTTCAGCCGGGCGAGTTCCTTCTGCGCCTCGCGCAGCAGGGCGCGGCTGCTGCCGGTCAGGGCAATGCGCCGCGCGTGAGCCGAGCGCAGGGTACGCACGATGTTGATGCGCGACGGGTTGCCTTCGTTGGCGATACCGGCGCGTACGGTCTTGAAGGTGTCGGCACCGGTCAGGTGACGCTTGACCAGATTGGGCAGTTCGAGGTCTTCGAACATGAATTCAAGAAACTCTTCCTGGGTGATCTGGAAGACGAATTCATCCATGCCCTCGCCGGAATTGCCGGCCTTGCCACGGCCGCCACCGCCACCAGCACCGCCTTGCGGCCGCGGGATGTGCTCACCGGCGGTGAACTCTTTGTTGCCTGGGTGCACGATGGTCTGCTTGCCCCCGCGACCGTGGTGCAGCACCGGTTCGTCGATATCGCGGCCGGGAATGCTGATCTGCTCGCCGTGTTCCATGTCCATGATGGAACGGCGGCTGACCGCCTCTTCGACGGCCTTCTTGATGTGTTCGCGGTACCGCCGCAGAAAGCGCTGGCGGTTGACCGTGCTCTTGTTCTTGCCGTTCAGGCGTCGGTCGATAACGTAGCTCATGGTCCCTCCGGTAGCTGGGAACAGCTGCACGCTTCAAGCTACGAGCTGCTGCATGTAAAGCCAGCAAAGCAGCTGCCGCCGCCCAGGACTGGTCTAGCAGCCCTGGGCGCACGGTGTATGGCTTGTCGCTTTATTGCGATTTCCTGACCCGCAGGTACCATTCCGACAGCAGGCGCACCTGTTTGTCGGTGTAACCACGCTCCACCATCCGGGTGACGAAGTCGTTGTGTTTCTTCTGGTCCTCTTTGCTGGCCTTGGCGTTGAAACTGATGACCGGCAGCAGGTCTTCGGTGTTGGAGAACATTTTCTTCTCGATCACCACCCGCAGCTTTTCATAGCTCAGCCAGCTTGGGTTCTTGCCGTTGTTGTTGGCGCGTGCGCGCAGTACGAAGTTGACGATCTCGTTGCGGAAGTCTTTCGGGTTGCTGATGCCGGCCGGTTTCTCGATCTTCTCCAGCTCCTCGTTGAGAGCGATGCGGTTGAGGATTTCGCCGGTTTCCGGGTCGCGGTATTCCTGGTCCTGGATCCAGAAGTCGGCGTAGAGCACGTAGCGGTCGAAGATGTTCTGGCCGTATTCGCTGTAGGACTCCAGGTAGGCAGTCTGGATTTCCTTGCCGATGAACTCGATGTAGCGCGGAGCCAGGTATTCCTTCAGATAGCGCAGGTAGCGCTCGCGGACCTCGGCCGGGAACTGTTCCTGTTCGATCTGCTGTTCCAGCACATACAGCAGGTGTACCGGGTTGGCAGCCACTTCATGCGGGTCGAAGTTGAAGACTTTTGACAGGATCTTGAAGGCGAAGCGGGTCGACAGACCATTCATGCCCTCGTCCACGCCTGCGGAGTCGCGGTACTCCTGGATCGATTTGGCCTTCGGATCGGTGTCCTTGAGGTTCTCCCCGTCATACACGCGCATTTTCGAGTAAATGTTGGAGTTTTCCGGCTCTTTCAGGCGTGAGAGCACGGTGAACTGAGCCAGCATCTTCAAGGTATCCGGCGCGCAGTGGGCCTTGGCCAGCGAGCTGTTGATCAGCAGTTTGTCGTAGATCTTGATCTCGTCGCTGACGCGCAGGCAGTACGGTACCTTGACGATGTAGATCCGGTCGATGAACGCCTCGTTGTTCTTGTTGTTGCGGAAGGTGTGCCACTCCGATTCGTTGGAGTGCGCCAGCAGGATACCGGTATAGGGAATGGCCCCCAGGCCCTCGGTGCTGTTGTAGTTACCTTCCTGGGTAGCGGTGAGCAGGGGGTGCAGGACCTTGATCGGCGCCTTGAACATTTCGACGAACTCCATCAGGCCCTGGTTGGCCCGGCACAGTGCGCCCGAGTAGCTGTAGGCATCGGCGTCGTTCTGTGGGAATTCCTCGAGTTTGCGGATATCCACCTTGCCGACCAGCGCCGAGATGTCCTGGTTGTTTTCGTCACCCGGCTCGGTTTTGGCGATGGCGATCTGGTTGAGGATGGAAGGGTACAGCTTCACCACCCTGAATTTGCTGATATCGCCGCCAAACTCCCGCAGGCGCTTGGTGGCCCAGGGCGACATGATGGTATTCAGGTAGCGCCGCGAGATGCCGTACTCTTCCTCGAGAATGGCCCCGTCTTCGGTGGCATTGAACAAGCCCAAGGGCGACTCGAACACCGGCGAGCCCTTGATCGCATAAAACGGCACCTTTTCCATCAGCTGCTTGAGTTTTTCGGCCAGCGACGACTTGCCGCCGCCTACCGGGCCCAGCAGGTAGAGGATCTGTTTCTTCTCTTCCAGACCTTGGGCGGCGTGGCGGAAGTACGACACGATCTGGTCGATGCACTCTTCCATGCCATGGAAGTCGGCAAAGGCCGGATAGCGGCGAATCACCTTGTTGGAGAAGATGCGCGACAGCCTGGAGTTGGTAGAGGTGTCGATCAGCTCTGGCTCACCGATGGCCAGCAACAGCCGTTCGGCCGCCGATGCGTAGGCACTGCGATCCTCTTTGCACAGCTCGAGGTACTCCTGCAGCGAGAGTTCTTCCTGGCGCGTAGACTCGAAACGTTGTTGGAAGTGGCTAAAAATACTCATGACGTCACCTCGCTCGATACGTGGAGACGACGCCGGATCAGTCAGCTGATGCTGGCATGCAACCGGGTTCGCCGGTTGCTGTATACCCCCCAGAACACCCTGTAACGCTACCGATGACCCGCACGCCGGTGTACCGGCTCTCCCCTTTTTTGGATGGCCTGAGCTTAAGCGTAGTTGGTTATCCGCAAGGTCAAGGGGCGAGGAGCATAGAAGTTACGAACGACCGTTCGTCTGATAAGGCGCAAGCCCGCACGGGGCGCGGGCTGCAGTAAAAATGAAAAAATTATTCGGCGCTGTCCTGGGCGGTCTCGGCCGGGTAGGTGGCGCGCCACAGTTCAAAGCCGCCGTCGACGCTGTACACCTCAGAGAAGCCTTGGCCTGCCAGGTAGGCAGCGGCGCTCTGGCTGGAGTTGCCGTGGTAGCACACCACCAGGGTCGGGGCATCGAGGTCGGCGTTGCGGATGAAGTCGGCCACCGAATGGTTATCCAGGTGGCGGGCGCCAGTGATGTGGCCGGCAGCGAAGGCCTGCGGGTCGCGAATGTCGACGACTACCGCACCTTGCGCGCGCAGGGCCAGTGCCTGTTCGGGAGGGATGCGCTTGAATTCGCTCATGGGTACGGCTCTCTTCAGGGTTGATCGTTCAGTGTAGTGGGTTGTGCCGGTGGGCGGACGGTGCCGTCGTCGGCGCAGTCGCAGCGGTGGTATTCACCACTGTCGACGTTGTACAGGGTCATGGCGCCGCCCCATACGCAGCCCGTGTCCAGGGCAATGACGTCAGGCTGCTGGACACGCCCTTCCAAGGCCGCCCAGTGGCCGAAGATGATCTTCACGTGGCGTGAGCGGCGGTCCTTGTGGGCAAACCAGGGCTTGTAGCCTTTAGGGGCAGTGCCAATGCCTTCTTTGCTCTTGAGGTCGAGTTTGCCCTCGGCGGTACAGAAGCGCATTCGCGTGAAATAGTTGGTGATGACCCTCAGGCGCTCGATGCCGGTGAGGTTCTTGCTCCACTTGTTCGGCTCGTTGCCATACATGCCGTCCAGATAGAGCTTCAGGCGACCATCGTCGCGCAGCACCTGCTCCACCTCCTCAGCCAGCTTCAGGGCCTGCCCCAGCGTCCACTGCGGCGGGATGCCGGCATGCGACATGGCAATGCCCCTGGCTTCATCGTAATGCAGCAGCTTTTGCTGGCGTAGCCAGTCGAACAGCTGGTCGGCATCTGGCGCTTCGATGATCTCGCGCAGGGTATCGCTTTTCTTCAAGCGCTCGACGTTGTGCCAGGCGGCCAGCAGGTGCAGGTCATGGTTGCCCAGCACGCAGACCAGCGACTGGCGGATCGAGTACAGGAAGCGCAGGGTTTCCAGTGACTCGGGGCCGCGGTTGACCAGGTCGCCGACCAGCCATAGGCGGTCGACGGCTGGGTTGAAGCTGACGCGTTCCAGCAGGCACTTCAGCGGCTGCAGGCAGCCCTGCAGGTCACCGACGGCATAGGTGGCCATCAGTGCAGGGCCCCTGGTACCGCCAGGCGGAACGGGGCGATCTGGGCGTCGAAGCGTTTGCCGTCTTCGGCGAACATCTGGTAGCTGCCCTGCATGGTGCCCACGCGGGTGCTGATGACTGCGCCGCTGCTGTAGGTGTGGCTCTGGCCGGGGTCGATGTTGGGCTGCTGGCCGACTACGCCGGCACCGCGTACTTCCTCGACCTCGCCGTCACCGTTGGTGATCAGCCAGTGGCGCGACAGCAGCTTCGCCTTGAGCGAGCCGTTGTTCTGCACGGTGATGGTGTAGGCGAACGCGAAACGACTGTTTTCGGGGTCGGATTGTTCTTTGAGGTAGCGGGTCACGACGCTGACGTCGATTTGATAGCGGGGGTCGGACATGCAAGGGCCTTGGCGAACTGACGCAATAATGCAGTCTAGGCCATTGGCAGGGGGGAGGGCCAGCGGTGAGGGGACTTGGGGGTTGGGTTGTATGTTCTGGCCTGTTAGCGGGCACGCCCGCTAACAGGTCGGTACAGGCTGGATCAGGATTGTTGCTGATCAGCCAGCTGGTCGGCCAGGCGCACGAAAGCGGCGAGGTCCAGCTGTTCAGGGCGCAGGCTGCCGTCCACGCCGGCTGCCTCGATGGCCGCGCTGTCGAGCAGGCCTTTGAGGGTATTGCGCAATGTCTTGCGACGCTGGTTGAAGGCCTCGCGAACGACGCGCTCCAGTAGCAGGTGGTCCTTGGCCGGGAACGGCAGCACCTCATGGGGTACCAGGCGCACGATCGCGGAGTCCACTTTCGGCGGCGGGTTGAAGGCACCCGGGCCAACGTTGAACAGGTGCTCCACGCGGCAATGGTACTGCACCATGATCGACAGGCGCCCCCAGTCACCACCACCCGGGCCGGCAGCCATGCGTTCGACCACTTCCTTCTGCAGCATGAAGTGCATGTCGCGGATCAAGCCGGCATGGCTGAGCAGGTGGAAGATGAGCGGGGTAGAAATGTTGTAGGGCAGGTTGCCCACTACCTTGAGGCTGCGCGGTGGCACGCCCAGCTGGTTGAAGTCGAACTTCAGGGCGTCGCCCTGGTGCAGGCGGAAGTTGCCCCGATCGGCGAACTTGTGCTGCAGGATCGGCACCAGGTCTTTGTCCAGTTCCACCACATCCAGCTGTGCGCCGCTGCCCAGCAGGCCCTCGGTCAGGGCACCCTGGCCCGGGCCGATTTCCAGCAGGTGCTCGCCAGCCTTGGCGTTGATGGCACGCAGGATGCGGTCGATGATGCCGGCGTCGTGCAGGAAGTTCTGGCCGAAGCGCTTGCGCGCCCGGTGTTGGTATTGCTCGTTCATGGTCGGTTCTCGGCCATCTGGTAGGCGGTTTCCAGCGCGACGCGCAGGCTGCCGGTGTCGACCTTGCCGCTGCCGGCCAGGTCCAGGGCGGTGCCGTGGTCAACCGAGGTGCGGATGATCGGCAGGCCCAGGGTCACGTTCACCGCAGCGCCAAAGCCCTTGTACTTGAGTACGGGCAGGCCCTGGTCGTGGTACATCGCCAGCACCGCGTCGCAGTGCTCCAGATATTTGGGGGTAAACAGGGTATCGGCCGGCAACGGCCCGTGCAGGTCCATGCCTTCGCTGCGCAGGCGGGCCAGTGTCGGCTCGATGATGTCGATTTCTTCGCGGCCCAGGTGGCCGCCTTCACCCGCGTGCGGGTTGAGGCCGCACACCAGGATACGCGGGCTGGCAATGCCGAACTTGTCGCGCATGTCGGCATGCAGGATACGGGTAACGCGCTCGATGCGCTCGGCAGTGATGGCGTCGGCAATGTCGCGCAGTGGCAGGTGCGTGGTCACCAGGGCCACGCGCAGGCCACGGGTAGCCAGCATCATCACCACTTGCGCGGTGTGGGTCAGTTCGGCCAGGAATTCGGTATGCCCGGAAAAGGCGATACCGCTTTCGTTGATCACGCCCTTGTGTACCGGAGCGGTGATCATCCCGGCGAAGTGCCCGTCCAGGCAGCCCTTGCCTGCGCGGGTGAGGGTTTCCAGTACGAACGCGGCATTGGCCTTGTCCAGCTGGCCTGCCGTCACCGGGGCTGCAAGGGGGGTATCCCAGACGTACAGGCTACCTGCTGGCGCCGGCTGCTCGGGCCAATGGCCCGGCGCGACCGGCAGCAGGTCGACGGCCAGCCCCAGCTGCGTGGCCCGCTCGGCGAGCAGGTCACGGCTGGTGATGGCAATCAGGGGGTGGGGCTGGGCGTCTGCGGCGAGCAGCAAGCAAAGGTCGGGACCTATGCCGGCCGGCTCGCCGGGGGTGACGGCAAAGCGCAGGGGCTTCACTGGGCGGCCTGGTCGGCGCCAGGCAGCTTGATTTCAACGTAGGCTTCGTCGCGGATCTGGCGCAGCCAGGTTTGCAGCTCTTCGTCGTACTTGCGGTTGCGCAGTACGCTCAGGGCCTGCTGTTCGCGCGCCTGCTCGGTGCTGTCGGTGGCGCGGCGGCCCAGCACTTCCAGAACATGCCAGCCGTACTGGGTCTTGAACGGTTTGGTCACGACGCCTTGTTGGGCGTTGGCCATCTGCTCGCGGAACTCCGGTACCAGGCTGTTCGGGTCTACCCAGTTGAGGTCGCCGCCGTTGAGTGCCGAACCTGGGTCTTCCGAGAAGCTCTTCGCCAGTTCGCCGAAGTCTTCGCCGTTCTTGATGCGGTCGTACAGGCGCTCGGCCAGTTGCTCGGTGGCCGCATCGCTGCGGATCTCGCTTGGCTTGATCAGGATGTGGCGCACGTGCACTTCGTCACGCAGTACGTTCTCGCTGCCGCCACGCTTCTCCTCGAGCTTGAGGATGATGAAGCCGTTAGGGATGCGGATCGGCTGGGTGATTTCACCCACCGGCATGCTGCTGAGCATCTTGGCGAAGTCCGGTGGCAGCTGGCCGGCTTTACGCCAGCCCATTTCGCCGCCTTCCAGGGCGTTTTCGCTGGCGGAACGGGCAATGGCCATCTGGCCGAAGTCCGCGCCTTGCTTGAGCTGCTGGTACACATCGCCGACCTGGCGTGCAGCGGCCTGGATGGCCTCCGAGTTGGCGGCCTCCGGGGTCGGGATCAGGATGTTGGCCAGGCGATACTCTTCCGACATCTGCATCTTGCCCATGTCCGAGTTGAGGAAGTTTTTCACTTCCTGCTCCGAAACCTGGATGCGTTCGGCGACGCGGCGCTGGCGCACGCGGCTGATGATCATCTCGCGTTTGACCTGCTCGCGGGCGTCATCGAACGACAGCCCGTCGTGGGCCAGGGCGGCGCGGAACTGGTCCAGCGACATGCCGTTGCGCTGGGCAATGGTGCCGATGGCCTGGTTCAGCTCTTCGTCAGTGATGCGGATGCCGGAGCGTTCGCCGATCTGCAACTGCAGGTTCTCGACGATCAGGCGTTCCAGTACCTGCTGTTCCAGAGCGCTGGTCGGCGGCACGCCGCCGCCGCGTTTGGCGATGGTTTGCTGCACCTCATGGACGCGCTGGTCCAGCTGGCTTTGCATGACCACGTCGTTGTCGACGATGGCCACCACGCGATCAAGGGGTTGTACCGCGGCATGCACCGCGCCACTCAGCATTGCAACGCCCAGCAACGCCGGGCGCAGTCGATCAATAAGCTTGGTCTTCACGTTCACGGTAACCTTGAATGCCTTGGTCGAGGAAAGATTCGACCTTGTTGCCAACTACGCCACCGAGGCCTTTCAGGACGATCTGAAGGAAGACACCGTGGTCGCCTTTTTCGTTCTGTGGCAGCGCTTGGCTGAAGTCGTCGTAATCGATCCAGTAACGGTTGATCAGGCGCAGCTTCCAGCAGCAGTTGTCGTACTCGAAACCGCCCATGGCTTCCAGGGTGCGGTTACGGTTGTAGTCATGCTGCCAGCGAGCGATGACGCTCCACTGCGGAACGATCGGCCAGATGACCGAGAAGTCATGCTGCTGGATCTTGTAGTAGTCCTTCACATAGTTAGCACTGCCCGGGGTGCCATAGTCGCCGCCGCCCACTTTCCAGGTACCCGTCGTGGAGTCGTAGGCGATGGTGTCGTTACGGTAGCGATAACCGAGGTTGACCACCTTGTTCGGGTTGTCTTCAGGCTGGTAGTGGAACATCGCGGCGCCCGAGCGTGGGCTGCGGGTGTCCGGGTCCCAGTTGTAGTTCGAATTGAAGCGCCAGTCGCGGTTGAAGTAGTAGTTGTACATCAGCGCGTACGGCGACACATTGGACTGCGAGTCGGTGCGGGTGCGGTAGTCGATACCCGGCAGCTGGACTTTGCGATCCTTGAAGTAATAGGCCTGGCCGATGCTGAGGTTCTGTCGCTCGAAGCCATTCTCTTCGATCCAGCGGGTTGTCACGCCCAGCGAAAGTTTGTTCTCGTCGCCGATACGGTCGATGCCGCTGAAGCGGTTATCGCGGAACAGCGAGTCGTAGCTGAACACCGTTTCGCCCGTGCTGAACAGCGGGATATCGGTCTGATCTTTGTATGGTACGTAGAGGTAGAACAGCCGCGGCTCAAGGGTTTGGCGGTAGTTGGTACCGAACAACGAGGTGTTACGGTCGAAATACAGGCCACTGTCGACACTAAGAATCGGAATATCCCGGTTCTGGTTGCTCTTGAAGTCACCGTAAAGATCGATCCGTTCGGGATGATCGATAAGGTCTTGCTTACCCTTACTATCCAGATCAAGGTCATAGTGGGTGTACATATACTTCAGCTTCGGCGTGATGTAGCCGTAGCTCGCTTCCATAGGCAGACTCATGGAAGGCGCGACGTTCAGACGCGTACCGTTGGAGCGGGCGTTACCGAAGATATTCTGGTCCAGACGGCGCCCGCCCAGCACGTCTCCGGTTACAGGATCGACTACAACCCCGGCAGTTGTATCCGGTTGGCCATCCTCGTTGAACACCAGGTCATTCTTCAGGTCGCGCTCAAAACGAACGGCTTCGGTTTCATATCCGAAGTTCAAGCCGCCAGGCTCGAACGGCAGCTTACCGTTCAGGGTAATCTGCGGCAGGCGATCATAAGGTGTGATCTTCGAGATGGTGGCCATCTCGTACGCATGCACGTTCAGGCGCGCGGTGTATCCCTCGCCACGGTATGTAAGCGCACCCTGCTGATTCAGCAGGTCCTTGCTCTCAACACCGATCTGGTCGGATTCCAGGTCCTGGAAGTAGAACGGGTCGCTGATGTCGGTGTAGTCCACCTCGGTCATCAGGCGCTCGTTCAGCCCGCCCTTATGCTGCCAGTTGACCATCCAGCGCTGATCTTTGTAATCAGTCTGGTCTTTGCGGTCGTCGTTCTTGTCGTTCAGGTAGGCGCCGCCGAACTGGCCTTCGCTCGAAGGCGTCAGGTAGCGGAACTCGCCTTCCATCAGCAGGCCGCGCTTGGCCATGTAGCGAGGGTACAACGTGGCGTCATAGTTCGGCGCCAGGTTGAAGTAGTACGGCGTGACCAGCATGAAGCCGGTGTCGCTGCTGGTGCTGAACGATGGCGGCAGGAAGCCGGACTGGCGACGGTCGTCGATCGGGAAGTAGATGTACGGTGTGTAGAACACCGGGAAATCCTTGACCCGCAGCGTGACGTTGGTCGCAGTACCGAAACCGGTGGCCGGGTTCAGCGTGATGTTGTTGCCCTTCAGCTGCCAGGCGTTGCTGCCTGGTTCGCAAGTGGTGTACGTACCGTCCTTGAGGCGGATGATGGCGTTTTCGCCACGCTTGGCGTACAGGGCGCTGCCGCGGATGTGCGACTTGTGCATCACGTATTCGGCGTTGTCGACCTGAGCTTCGCCGGTGTCGAGCTGAATTTGTGCCTCGTCACCGACCACCAGCGAGCCGTTGTCACGGATCTTGACGTTGCCCTTGAGCTCGCCCCGGTTCTCGGTCTGGTAGAGGTTGGCCTCGTCGGCCTCGGCCTGCATGCTGCCCTGGCGCATCACCACGTCACCGGCAAGCGTCGCGATCTGCTGCTCCTGCTGGTACTTGGATACCTTGGCGTTGATGTAGGTCGGCGACTCGTCCTTTGGCGTGGTGTCGGCCATGCCCGGGCGGGTTGGCTCGATATACGCGCCACCGCAGTACGGGCCGGTTTCGGCCAACTGTGCGGCGGTGAGCTTTTCACGCGGAACCCAGTCCAGGTGGCTGTAGTCTTCGCTGCGCGACTTCAGGGCACGGCCTTTGGCCTCGGTAACCAGCATTGGCCGGTCCGCGGTTTCGCCTTCGCTCGCGGCTTCAGTGCCGGAGCTGACAGCAGCACCCTCGTGCACCGGGCGCGGCGGCAGGTTGTTGACTGGAGCCTTGGGCTTGCAGTCCCAACCACCGGCGGCGGACACTTGGCAGTCGAACTGTTCGGCTGCTACCACGTATGACGTGGCCAAAGGTTGCAGGGCCAGCAGACCGCCGGTTACCAGCAACGGAAACTTTCTACGAAACGCGGGGGATTTCAATGCCATCTTATTAGTCCGGGCTTCCTGCGTGCCATCTGCCCGCGTGTGGGGCCGCACGCCTCTCGATGGTCTGAAAAAGATGCTGGATAATAAAGCATGACCCGCTTGACGGCTAGGGCCGTCGGAGACCCTTGTAATGCCTGAACACGATGTACGCCTGCAACAACTGACGGTCTGGCTCGCTGAGCAGCTCAATGATCTTTTCCGGAACAACGCCTGGGGCGAAGTGCCCGCAGGCAGCCTGACCGCAGCCAGCAGCGACGCCAGCTTCCGTCGTTACTTCCGCTGGCAGGGCGCTGGCCACAGTTTCGTGGTGATGGATGCACCGCCGCCCCAGGAGAACTGCCGACCGTTCGTCGCCATCGATCACCTGCTGGCCAGCGCCGGCGTGCATGTGCCGCTGATTCACGCTCAGGACCTGGAGCGCGGGTTCCTGCTGCTGGGCGACCTGGGCCACCAGACATACCTAGACATCATCGATGCCGACAACGCCGACAGCCTGTTTGCCGACGCCATCGACGCGCTGCTGAAATTCCAACGTCTGCCGATGGACGCGCAGTTGCCCTGCTACGACGACGCCCTGCTGCGCCGCGAAGTTGAACTGTTCCCCGAATGGTACGTGGGGCGTGAGCTTGGCCTGGCCCTCAGCGATAGCCAGAAGGCCACCTGGCAGCGCGTCAGCCAGCAGTTGATCGACAGCGCCCTGGCGCAGCCCAAGGTGCTGGTGCACCGCGACTACATGCCGCGCAACCTGATGCAGAGCAGCCCGAACCCTGGCGTGCTGGACTTCCAGGATGCTGTGTACGGCCCGGTCACCTACGACATCACCTGCCTGTTCAAGGATGCCTTCCTCAGCTGGCCCCAGGCGCGGGTCGAAGGCTGGCTGCGTGATTACTGGCAGAAAGCATTGGCTGCCGGCATCCCGGTGCAGCCTGATTTCGAGGCCTTCCAGCGCGCCAGCGACCTGATGGGTGTACAGCGGCACCTCAAGGTGATCGGCATTTTCGCGCGCATCTGCCACCGCGACGGCAAGCCGCGTTACCTGGGCGACGTGCCGCGTTTCTTCGCCTATATAGAAGAAGTGATCGGTCGCCGGCCCGAATTGGCGGAGCTGGGTGAACTGATTGCAGAGTTGCAGGCCGGAGCGCGTGCATGAAGGCAATGATCCTGGCAGCGGGTAAAGGCGAGCGCATGCGCCCGCTGACCCTGCATACCCCGAAACCGCTGGTCCCGGTCGCCGGCCAGCCGCTGATCGAATACCACCTGCGCGCACTGGCGACTGCGGGCGTTACCGAGGTGGTGATCAACCATGCCTGGCTCGGCCAGCAAATCGAAGATCACCTGGGAGATGGCAGCCGTTTCGGCCTGGGCATCCGCTACTCGCCTGAGGGTGAGCCGCTGGAAACCGGCGGCGGCATCTTCAAGGCGCTGCCTTTGCTGGGTGATGCGCCCTTCCTGTTGGTGAACGGCGATGTCTGGACCGACTACGACTTCGCACGTCTGCTGGTTCCCCGGCAGGGCCTGGCTCACCTGGTGCTGGTCGATAACCCAGGCCATCATGGCCGTGGCGACTTCCGCCTGGCGGGCGAGCAGGTGGTTGATGGCGACGACGCACCGGGCACGCTGACTTTCAGTGGCATCTCGGTGCTGCACCCGGCGCTGTTCGAGGGTTGCCAGGCCGGGGCCTTCAAGCTGGCCCCGTTGCTGCGCCAGGCCATGGCGGCCGGGCAGGTCACGGGTGAGCACTACCGCGGCCACTGGGTTGACGTTGGTACGCTCGAGCGCCTGGCCGAAGCCGAGCGCCTGATCGGCGAGCGCGCCTGACATGTGGTGGGCAGGCACACTGATTGGCGCCGGCGCCGGCTTCGCCGTGGCGAGTATCCCCGGCGCCCTGCTCGGCGTGGTGCTCGGCCAGGCTTTTGACCGCCATTTGCGCCTGCAAGGATGGGAGGACATGCGCGAACGGCTGAGTGGGCGCCCGGCATTGGCTGACGACGAATTGCTGTTCGTGATGCTCGGGCGCCTGGCCAAGAGCGATGGCCGGGTAGCCGAGCAGCATATTCGGCAGGCACGCCAGGAAATGGTGCGCCTGGACTTGGCCGAGCCTGCCCGCTTGCGCGCCATCAATGCGTTCAACCGCGGCAAGGCGGGCAAAGACCGCCTGGGCGGCCATCTGCGCCGTATTCGCGAGCAGCCACATGCGGCAGAAGGGACCTTGCGGGCTTGCTGGCGCATGGTCTGGGCCGACGGCAAGATGGGTAACAAGGAGCGCGAACTGTTGCTGGACTGGGGCCAGCAACTGGGCCTCAGCCGGCGCCAAGTGCAGGCCATGTCGCTGGACTACGAACCACGCAAGGCTGCCGGAACGGAAGGGGTGGCCATGACCTATGCGGCGGCGCTGCGCTTGCTGGCGGTCGAGGCGGATACCGATGTCGACAAGATCAAGCAGGCGTATCGCCGGCTGGTCAGTCGGCATCACCCGGACAAGCTGGCAGGTACCGGTGCCAGCGAGGCGCAGGTACGTGAGGCAACCGAGCGCACCCGCGAGTTGCACCAGGCCTATGCCATGATCCGCAAGCGGCGGGGGCTTTGAAATAGCCGGAGCCGCAGAGCGGCCCCGGCGATCTCGGCTCAGCCCTGCGGGCTCATCCACCCCCGCACCCGGCGGAACAATTGCTCTTGCTCGGCCGCCTTGTTCCCAGGCATGGCCATCAGCGACAACTGGCGGTACTGGCTGTCTTTCTGCCGCTTGCTGGCTTGCAGCCGCAACTCGGCTGCGCTGCGATCGCTACTGCGGGTGACGTAGTAGATATCGGCTGTAGGCACCGTCAAAGTCGGCGCCAGGCTTTCCAGGTCATGCTCCACCCGCGCCGGCGTCTGCGCAGCCACCATTACCAGCTTCTGCACCTGCGGCGGTTGCTTCTCGCTCAGGTAGCGGGCTGCCCAATATGCACCGCTGCCATGGCCGATCAGCACGATGCTGCGCGCATTGTGCTGCTGGGCAAACGCCACGGCGGCATCCAGGCGGGCAAAAATGCGTTCGGCATCGGCCGGGTCGGTCTGTTCGCTGGCCAACTCGGCATCGGTGCTTTGCGCAGTGTCGGCATCGGCCGCAGTGGCCTGGGCGACGTTGGCGTTGGCGTCGGCGGGTACGTCCTTGGCCGGTGCGCTTTCACCTTGGGGTTTTTCGGGCTCGGCGGCTGGCTTGGCCTCCACCCGTGCCTGCGGGCTGTCGGCGAGCAGGTCGGGCAGGCTTATGCTCAGGCTGTGCCAGCCAATGTCGGGGAATTTTTGCCGTAGGGGGCCAACGGCATTTGGCCAGTCAGCCGTTTCACCGGCGCCGGGGACGATGATCACAGCCCCTTGCGGGTCACTGTCGTTGGCCGGTTTCCACAGGGCCAGGAAGCTGTCGGCACCCGCTTGCAGGGTTTGCTGCTCGGCCTTGGGCACCAGCCGCTCGAGGGCCTGGGCATCTTCTTGGCTACGCTCCAGAAGCGGCGGGCGCGGCGCTTCGGCAGCGGGGGCGGCAGCGGCGGCAGGTGGTTTTTCGGCGTCGGCGGCCAGGGCACCGAGTGGAAGGATCGAGGCCAGGCAGCACATTGCCAGCGTCGTGCGATAAAGTGTGGACATGAGTCAACCCAAGGCCAGAATGATACCGGCAGCCTAATAGTATTTGCCCGTGACGGCCATGCTGCAGGGCCGCCTTTGCCAAGACGAGCGTGTAGATGAAGCGAGTGCATCGCCTGTTGGTTATCGGCTGCTTGTGGCTGCCCTTGATTGCATTTGCCAGGCCTGAGGCGCTGCCCGCCGTTGTGCTGGAGCCTGGCCAACAGCAGTGGCTGGACACGCACCGCAGTTTGCGGGTCGGCCTGGTGCTGCAGGCACCCTATGCACAATTTGACCGGCGGCTGCAGCAACTCTACGGGGCCAATGTGGAGCTGGTCAGCAGCCTGGCGCAGGTGCTACAGCTGGACCTTACCTGGCGCAACTTCAGCGACCAGGCCAGCCTGGAGCATGCCCTGCAGAGCGGCGAAATCGACTTTGCCCCGGGGCTTACCCAGACCCCGGCCAGCCTGCGCTTGTGGTTGTTCAGCGACCCCTACATGCGCGTACCGCAATTGGTGGTAGGGCCGCGCACCGGGGCCATGGCCTTGGAGCTGGAACGGCTTGAGCCCGAGCAGCGCGTGGCGGTGCGCATGCCAAGCCAGCTGGCGGATTACCTGCGCAGTAACTACGGCAACCTCAACCTGCAGGGCGTACCCAACGAGCGGGAGGCATTGCAACTGGTAGTGGGCGGCCAAGCCAGTTTCGCGGTGCTGGATGAAGCGCAGCTCAGCCGCTTGTCACGTGAGAGCGAGTTCGGCGAGCTGGCAGTGGTTGGTGATATCGGCCTGCCGCAGCTGCTGCGAATTGGTTCGCGACGCGATTGGCCTCTGTTGGCCGATGTGCTTGAACGTGGCCTGCAGGCGCTGCCGGCCAAGGAACTGGAGCAACTGCACCAGCGTTGGCTGCAGCCGAAGTACCCGCGCCTGAGTGAATCGCCTGGTTTCTGGCAGAACCTGGCCTTGCTGCTCGGCATGCTGTTGTTGTGTGCTTTGGCCACCCTGGTGTGGCAACGCAGGCAGCAACGTCAGCTGGAGCGCAGCCTGCTGACCACGCGTGAGAGCCTGGTGGAGCGCCAGGTGCGCGAAGAGGCATTGCGCTTGAGCCAGTTCGCCATCGACCAAAGCACGGTGGGCATCCTCTGGGTCAACTGGGACAGCCATGTGCGCTACGCCAACCACGCCGCCGAGCGCATGCTGGGTTATGCCGAGGGCGAGTTGCTGGAGCAGCCGCTGAGCGCCTTCGAGCCAAGCCTGAACATGGACCGCTGGCTGGAGCTGTGGAAGGGTGCGCGCGCTGGGGCGGGTGGTGTCGGCCAGTTCGAAACGCAGTGCCGTCGGGCTGACCACAGCTTGCTGCCGGTGGAGCTGTCCCTGAGTTTTCTGCGCTTTCGTGATTCCGAGTACCTGGTGGTCTACCTTGCCGATGTTACCGAGCGCCACCGTGCCCTGGCGGCCCTGCGCGAAAGCGAGGCGCGGCTCAAAGGCATCGCCGGCAACGTACCAGGGCTGGTGTTTCGGCTGGAGCGTGACCCGGCCGAGGGCGACCTGGAATTCCCCTACATCAGCGAGGGCAGCGAGGCTTTGGTGGGCTATGCACCCAGCGAGATTCAGCACCCGCAGATGGGCCTGCGCAACCTCGTGCACCCCGAAGACCGCGCCGATTACCATCGGGTGCAGGACTTGGCGCTCGCCAGCGATCAGGACTGGTCCTGGCAGGGGCGCATCCTTACCCGCGAAGGTGAACAGCGCTGGGCCGACATCAAGGCCAGTGCCCGGCACCTGGGTAACGGCCAGGTGGTATGGGACGGTGTGGTGTGGGATATCACCCAGGGCAAGCGGGCCGAGTTGGCGTTGGCCAAATCCCAGGAGCAGCTACGCGAGCTGTCGGCCCACCTGGAGAGCGTGCGCGAGGAGGAGAAGGCCCGCATCGCCCGGGAAGTGCATGATGAGCTGGGGCAGATGCTCACCGTGCTCAAGCTGGAGGTGTCGATGTGCGAGCTGGCTTTCGCCGAGTTGGACCCGGGCCTGAACGAGCGCCTGGCCAGCATGAAGCGTCTGATCGCCCAGTTGTTCCAGCTGGTACGCGACGTGGCCACCGCCTTGCGCCCGCCGATCCTCGATGCCGGCATTGCCTCGGCCATCGAGTGGCAGGCACGGCGGTTTGAGGCGCGCACGCAGATCCCTTGTCTGGTGCAAGTACCGGATAATCTGCCAGCATTGAGCGATGCCAAGGCCACCGGGTTGTTCCGCATCCTCCAGGAAGCGCTGACCAACGTGATGCGTCACGCCCAGGCCCATACTGTGGAGATTGAGCTGGTGCGTGAGAACGGGCAGTTGCGCATGACCGTCAGCGATGACGGCCAGGGTTTTTGCCGTGAGCAGACCAGGCCCACCTCGTTTGGCCTGGTAGGGGTACGCGAGCGGGTGCTGATGCTGGGCGGCAGCATGGTTCTGGACAGTCAACCGGGCGAAGGCACCAGCCTGAGCGTGGCCATTCCGTTGGAGTAGGAGAACAAGCGTGATTCGAGTGCTGGTGGCTGAAGACCACACCATTGTCCGCGAAGGCATCAAGCAGTTGATTGGCCTGGCCAAGGACATGCAGGTGGTGGGGGAGGCCGGCAATGGCGAGCAGTTGCTCGAAACCCTCCGGCACACGCCCTGCGAGGTGGTACTGCTGGATATCTCGATGCCGGGGGTGAACGGCCTGGAGGCCATTCCGCGGATCCGCGCGCTGCACGATGCGCCGGCGATCCTGATGCTGTCGATGCACGATGAAGCGCAGATGGCGGCCCGGGCGCTGAAAGCTGGCGCGGCGGGTTATGCCACCAAAGACAGTGACCCGGCGCTGTTGCTGACCGCGATTCGCCGGGTAGCCGGTGGCGGGCGCTATATTGACCCGGCACTGGCCGACCGCATGGTGTTCGAAGTCGGCCTGACCGAGTCCCGGCCCTTGCATACGCTACTGTCAGAGCGGGAGTTTTCGGTGTTCGAGCGCCTGGCTCAGGGCGCCAACGTCAACGACATCGCCCAGCAGCTGGCGCTGTCGAGCAAAACCATCAGCACCCACAAGGCGCGGTTGATGCAGAAGCTCAAGGTGAACTCGCTGGCGGAGCTGGTGAAGTATGCCATGGAGCACAAGCTGGTCTGATTGCGACATGTCTTGCGGCCTGTAGCGAGTCCCTGTGGGAGCAGGGCGCGGGGGAGCATTCCAATCCCGCCATTGTTGTAGGGCAATCCCTACAACGAATTTTCCATTAGGATGATGGCATTCTCTCAGCACCCCCGATTTCCGGGCGCTTGCGCCTCTTCTACTCTTTTGCCTACGCAGTCATCCAACAAGAAGGTGCAGGCATGAGCGAGGCGAAGTCGAACGCTGCAACCAGCGAAACGCTGGTCAGCTTCCGTGGTGTGCAGAAGAGCTACGACGGCGAGTCGCTGATCGTCAAAGACCTCAACCTGGATATCCGCAAGGGCGAATTCCTCACCCTGCTTGGCCCGTCCGGTTCGGGCAAGACCACCAGCCTGATGATGCTGGCCGGCTTCGAAACCCCCACCGCCGGCGAAATCCAGCTGGCCGGGCGCTCGATCAACAACGTGCCGCCGCACAAACGCGACATCGGCATGGTGTTCCAGAACTACGCGCTGTTCCCGCACATGACCGTTGCCGAGAACCTGGCCTTCCCCCTGAGCGTGCGCAACCTGAGCAAGACCGACATCAGCGAGCGGGTCAAGCGCGTGCTGAACATGGTCCAGCTCGATGCCTTTGCCAAACGCTACCCGGGCCAGCTGTCCGGCGGCCAGCAGCAGCGCGTGGCGCTGGCCCGCGCACTGGTGTTCGAGCCGCAGCTGGTGCTGATGGATGAACCGTTGGGCGCCCTGGACAAACAACTGCGTGAACATATGCAGATGGAGATCAAGCACATCCACCAGCGCCTGGGCGTGACCGTGGTGTACGTGACCCACGACCAGGGTGAAGCACTGACCATGTCCGACCGTGTGGCGGTGTTCCACCAGGGCGAAATCCAGCAGATCGCCGACCCGCGCACGCTGTATGAAGAACCCTGCAACACCTTCGTTGCCAACTTCATCGGCGAGAACAACCGTATCAACGGCACCCTGCTGGCCAGCGATGGCAAGCGCTGCCAGGTGCAGTTGCCACGTGGTGAGCGGGTCGAGGCGCTGGCGGTGAATGTCGGCCAGGCCGGCGAGCCGGTGACCCTGTCTATCCGCCCGGAGCGGGTGCGCCTGAATGGCCACAGCGAAAGCTGCGTCAACCGCTTTTCTGGCCGGGTGGCCGAATTCATTTACCTGGGCGACCACGTGCGGGTGCGCCTGGAAGTTTGCGGCAAGGGCGACTTCTTCGTGAAACAGCCAATTGCCGAGCTCGACCCGGCCCTGGCCGTGGGCGATGTGGTACCGCTGGGCTGGGAGGTGGAGCACGCCCGCGCGCTCGATCCGATTGCCGAAGCCCATTGATGGATTGCTTCACCAACCCTGTACTGTGGAGAGAATAATAATGCGCAAGCAGTTGAAACTGACCGCCCTGGCCCTGGGGCTGTTCGCCGCTGGCCAGGCCATGGCCGCAGACCTCACCGTGATCTCGTTCGGCGGCGCTAACAAGGCTGCCCAGGTCAAAGCGTTCTACGAGCCATGGGAGAAGGCGGGTAATGGCAAGATCGTCGCCGGTGAGTACAACGGCGAAATGGCCAAGGTCAAGGCGATGGTCGACACCAAGAGCGTGTCGTGGAACCTGGTAGAGGTTGAGTCGCCAGAGCTGGCGCGCGGTTGCGATGAGGGCATGTTCGAAGAGCTCGACCCAGCCCTGTTCGGCAGCGAGGACGACTACGTGCCCGGTGCCATCCAGCCTTGCGGTGTGGGCTTCTTCGTCTGGTCCACGGTCATGGCCTACAACGCCGACAAGCTCAAGACCGCACCTACCAGTTGGGCCGATTTCTGGGATACCAAGCAGTTCCCAGGCAAGCGTGGCCTGCGCAAAGGCGCCAAGTACACGTTGGAATTCGCACTGATGGCTGACGGTGTTGCGCCCAAGGACGTCTACAAAGTGCTGGCGACCAAGGAAGGCCAGGACCGCGCCTTCAAAAAACTCGATGAACTCAAGCCCAGCATTCAGTGGTGGGAAGCTGGCGCACAGCCACCGCAATTCCTGGCTTCAGGCGACGTGGTCATGAGCTCTGCCTACAACGGCCGTATTGCCGCTGTGCAAAAAGAGAGCAACCTCAAGGTGGTGTGGAACGGCGGCATCTACGACTTCGATGCATGGGCAATTCCTAAAGGCGCCAAGAACGTCGAAGAGGCGAAGAAATTCATCGCCTACAGCGTCAAGCCCGAGCAGCAGAAGATTTACTCCGAGAACATCGCCTACGGCCCGGCCAACGCCAAGGCGGTGAGCCTGCTGTCGGAAGAGGTGAAGAAGGACATGCCGACCACGCCTGAAAACATCGCCAACCAGGTACAAATCGACGTGGCCTTCTGGGCTGACAACAGCGAGCAGCTGGAGCAACGCTTCAACGCCTGGGCTGCGAAGAAGTAAACGACCAGCGTAAGGGGGCCGCTTTGCGGCCCCAATTCAGTTTCGTATCGCGGAGTTCGCCATGGCCATTGCAGTGCCCCTCAACGAAGGCGCAGGTCCAAGTCTCAAGCAGCGCCTCAAGCACGCCGAGCGGGTCAACCGCTGGAAGGCGCAGGCGTTGATCGCGCCGCTGGCGCTGTTCCTTTTGCTGGTGTTCCTGGTGCCGATCGCGGCGCTGCTGTACAAGAGCGTCGGCAACCCGGAGGTGGTCGGCGGCCTGCCGCGTACGGTTGAGGTCATCAGCCAGTGGGATGGCAAGAGCCTGCCCGGCGAGGACGTGTACAAGGCGCTGAGCCAAGACCTGGCCGAGTCGCGCAAGAACCAGACCCTGGGCGACCTCTCCAAGCGCCTGAACATGGAACTGGCCGGCTACCGCAGCTTGTTGACCAAGACAGCGCGGGCCTTGCCGTTCAAAAGTGAGCCTGCCTCCTATAAAGATGCGCTGCAAACCCTCGACGAGCGCTGGGGCGACCCGGCCTACTGGCAGGCGATTCGCCGCAACACCAGCACCGTGACCTCGTTCTACTTGCTGGCTTCGCTCGACCATCGTATCGACGACCTTGGCGAACTGGCCAAGGCTACCCCGGACCAGGCCATTTACCTGGACATCTTTGCCCGCACCCTGTGGATGGGTGTGGTGATTACCGCCATCTGCCTGGTGCTGGCATACCCGCTGGCATACCTGCTGGCCAACCTGCCGACCCGGCAGAGCAACCTGCTGATGATTTTGGTGCTGCTGCCGTTCTGGACTTCGATCCTGGTGCGGGTGGCAGCGTGGATCGTGTTGCTGCAGTCCGGCGGCCTGATCAACAGCGCGCTGATGGCAATAGGCATCATCGACCAGCCGCTGGAACTGGTGTTCAACCGCACCGGTGTGTACATCTCGATGGTGCATATCCTGCTGCCGTTCATGATCCTGCCGCTGTACAGCGTGATGAAGGGCATTTCGCCTAGCTACATGCGCGCGGCGATCTCCCTGGGCTGCCACCCGTTCGCCAGCTTCTGGCGGGTTTACTTTCCGCAAACCTACGCCGGTGTAGGCGCCGGTTGCCTGTTGGTGTTCATCCTGGCCATCGGCTACTACATCACCCCGGCGCTGCTGGGCAGCCCGAACGACCAGATGGTCAGCTACTTCGTGGCCTTCTATACCAACACCAGCATCAACTGGGGCATGGCTACCGCACTGGGTGGGCTGTTGCTGCTGGCGACTGTGCTGTTGTACCTGATCTATAGCTGGCTGGTCGGCGCCAGCCGCCTGCGCCTGAGCTGAGGAGCCTTGTCATGCTGAGCCCTTACATGTCGCCCGTGGAGCGGGTCTGGTACTACAGCCTGCGCATTCTATGCGGCCTGATCCTGCTCTTCCTGATCTTGCCGGTGCTGGTGATCGTGCCGCTGTCGTTCAACAGTGGCAGCTTCCTGGTGTATCCGCTGCAGGGCTTCTCGCTGCAGTGGTATCAGGACTTCTTTGGCTCGGCCGAGTGGATGCGGGCGTTGAAGAACAGCATCATCGTCGCCCCGGCGGCCACGGTGCTGGCCATGGTGTTCGGCACCCTGGCGGCCATCGGTCTGACCCGCGGGGATTTCCCCGGTAAATCGCTGGTCATGGCGCTGGTGATTTCGCCGATGGTGGTACCGGTGGTGATCATCGGTGTGGCCAGCTACCTGTTCTTCGCGCCGCTTGGCATGGGCAACAGCTTCACCTCGCTGATCCTGGTGCATGCGGTGCTGGGTGTGCCGTTCGTCATCATCACCGTGTCGGCGACCTTGCAGGGCTTCAACTACAACCTGGTGCGTGCGGCAGCCAGCCTGGGGGCTTCGCCACTGCTGACCTTCCGCCGGGTCACCCTGCCGCTGATCGCCCCCGGGGTAATCTCGGGAGCGCTGTTCGCGTTTGCCACCTCGTTCGACGAAGTAGTGGTGACGCTGTTCCTCGCCGGGCCGGAGCAGGCCACCCTGCCGCGGCAGATGTTCAGCGGTATTCGCGAAAACCTGAGCCCGACCATTGCGGCGGCGGCGACCTTGCTGATTGCTTTCTCGGTAGTGTTGCTGCTGACCCTGGAATGGCTCCGCGGGCGTAGCGAGAAGCTCAGGACTCAACAACCTGCCTGACGATGGCCGGGGTCTTCGCGGCTAAAGCCGCTCCCACAGGGCTTGCATACCCTTTTGGGGGCGGCTTTAGCCGCGAAGACGCCGGTGCAGGTTGACGCTAATCAGACCTCATCCACTTCCCTGAGTTACAATGCGCGCCACCGTGATTCTGCCAACAGGTGCGCCATGCAGCCCTACGCTATTGCCCCCTCCATTCTCTCTGCCGATTTCGCCCGCCTGGGCGAGGACGTCGACAAGGTATTGGCTGCGGGTGCCGACATCGTCCACTTCGATGTCATGGACAACCACTACGTTCCCAACCTGACCATCGGCCCGATGGTGTGCACCGCCCTGCGTAAGTACGGCGTCACCGCACCCATCGACGTGCACCTGATGGTCAGCCCGGTCGATCGCATCATCGGCGACTTCATCGAAGCCGGCGCCACCTACATCACCTTCCACCCGGAAGCATCGCAGCACATCGACCGTTCGCTGCAGCTGATCAAGGACGGTGGCTGCAAGGCTGGCCTGGTGTTCAACCCGGCCACCAGCCTGGACGCCCTGAAGTACGTGATGGACAAGGTCGACATGGTGCTGCTGATGAGCGTCAACCCAGGCTTCGGCGGGCAGAAGTTTATCCCCGGCACCCTCGACAAGCTGCGTGAGGCGCGTGCGTTGATCGATGCCAGCGGCCGTGATATCCGTCTGGAAATCGACGGTGGTGTCAACGTCAACAACATCCGCGAGATCGCTGCTGCTGGCGCCGACACCTTCGTGGCCGGTTCCGCGATCTTCAATGCCCCGGACTACCAGGAAGTCATTGCCAAGATGCGCGCCGAACTGGCCCAGGCCCGCCCATGAGCGGCTTCGAGCAGCTGTTCCCGGGGACGCTGCCCAGGCTGGTGATGTTCGATCTGGACGGTACCCTGATCGACTCCGTGCCAGACCTGGCCGCCGCCGTGGACCGCATGCTGCTCGAACTGGGGCGCCCGCCTGCAGGCCTTGAGGCGGTGCGCCACTGGGTTGGCAACGGCGCCCAGGTGCTGGTGCGCCGTGCCCTTGCCGGTGGCATCGAGCATGAAACCGTGGATGATGCCCTGGCCGAACAGGGCCTGGCGCTGTTCATGGACGCCTATGCCGAAAGCCATGAGCTCACCGTGCTCTACCCCGGTGTGAAAGACACCCTGCGTTGGTTGCAGAAGCAGGGCGTGGAAATGGCGCTGATCACCAACAAGCCAGAGCGCTTCGTCGCCCCCTTGCTGGACCAGATGAAGATCGGTCGCTACTTTCGCTGGATCATCGGCGGTGACACGCTGCCTCAGAAAAAGCCCGACCCGGCTGCGCTGCTGTTCGTCATGCAAATGGCCGGCGTTACCCCGCAGCAATCGCTGTTCGTCGGCGACTCGCGTAGTGATGTACTGGCGGCCAAGGCGGCAGGCGTGCAGTGCGTGGGCCTGACCTACGGCTACAACCATGGGCGGCCGATCCACGACGAAACTCCCAGCCTGGTGATCGACGACCTCCGCGCATTGCTGCCCGGTTGCGCAGACCCGGCCACTGGGATAACGTTGGCGGACCTTCAAGCCTCACAAGACAGAGAGTCCACCGTGGCGGTTACTGGCAAATTCTGGATGAAAGTCATCAAGGCCCTGGCCCGTTGGCGTTGGCGCGCCTGACTTGAGCCTGCCGGCGCGTGCCGGCCCGTCCGTTTGCCTGACCTATTGCTGCTTGCCACGAGGCTACTCATGAACCGCGAAGAATTCCTGCGCCTGGCTGCTGCCGGCTACAACCGCATTCCCCTGGCCTGTGAAACCTTGGCCGACTTCGACACGCCGCTGTCGATTTACCTGAAACTGGCTGACCAGCCCAACTCATACCTGCTTGAATCGGTGCAAGGCGGCGAGAAGTGGGGCCGCTACTCGATGATCGGCCTGCCCTCGCGCACCGTGATGCGCGTGCATGGCTACCACGTCAGCGTCCTGCAGGACGGCGTCGAGGTGGAAAGCCATGATGTCGAAGACCCGCTGGCGTTCGTCGAGCGCTTCAAGGACCGCTACAAGGTTGCCGATATCCCTGGCCTGCCACGTTTCAACGGTGGCCTGGTTGGCTACTTCGGCTACGACTGTGTGCGCTACGTGGAAAAACGCCTGGGTGCGAGCCCCAACCCGGATCCGTTGGGCGTGCCGGACATTCTGCTGATGGTGTCCGACGCCGTAGTGGTGTTCGACAACCTGGCCGGCAAGATGCACGCCATCGTGCTGGTCGACCCGGCTGAAGAGCAGGCTTTCGAGCAAGGCCAAGCCCGTCTGCAAGGCTTGCTGGAAACCTTGCGCCAGCCAATCACTCCGCGCCGAGGCCTGGACTTGAGCGGCCCGCAGGCTGCCGAGCCGGAATTCCGCTCCAGCTACACCCGTGAGGACTACGAGAACGCCGTCGGCCGAATCAAGGAGTACATCCTGGCCGGTGACTGCATGCAGGTAGTGCCGTCGCAGCGCATGTCGATCGACTTCAAGGCTGCGCCTATCGACCTCTACCGCGCGTTGCGCTGCTTCAACCCCACGCCGTACATGTACTTCTTCAACTTTGGTGACTTCCATGTGGTCGGCAGCTCGCCCGAGGTGCTGGTGCGTGTCGAAGACAACCTGGTCACGGTGCGCCCTATCGCTGGTACCCGCCCGCGTGGAGCGACCGAGGAGGCCGACCGCGCGCTGGAAGACGACCTGCTGTCGGACGACAAGGAGATTGCCGAGCACCTGATGCTGATCGACCTGGGACGCAACGACGTGGGCCGGGTGTCCTCGACCGGTAGCGTGCGCCTGACCGAGAAAATGGTGATCGAGCGTTACTCCAACGTCATGCACATTGTGTCCAACGTCACCGGCCAGCTACGTGAAGGGCTGACGGCGATGGATGCACTGCGGGCGATCCTGCCAGCCGGTACGCTTTCGGGGGCGCCGAAGATTCGTGCGATGGAGATCATCGACGAACTGGAGCCGGTCAAGCGTGGGGTTTATGGTGGTGCCGTCGGCTACTTTGCCTGGAACGGTAACATGGATACCGCGATTGCCATTCGTACGGCAGTGATCAAGGACGGCGAGCTGCATGTGCAGGCCGGGGGTGGCATCGTTGCCGACTCGGTACCGGCACTGGAGTGGGAAGAAACCATCAACAAGCGCCGGGCGATGTTCCGGGCGGTGGCGTTGGCAGAGCAGACGTCCACCCGATAAATTGATCGGGGCTGCGCTGTCACGCAGAGAACACTTGTGATTGTGGGAGCGGGCTCGTCCCGCGAAGGGGGCCGCGCGGTGCATGGCACCGGCGTTGCCGGTGTTCGCGGGGCAAGCCCGCTCCCACAGAGTCCTTGCCAAACCAACACTATGGGTGCGGGTTTGCCCGCGAATGGACCGTAAACCGGCCCCGGCAGTTTAAAAGTCCACGCTGACTCCCAAGCTGATCCCCTGCTGCGTCAACTCATCACTCTTGCGCCAATTGTAATTACCGCGCAAATGCACCCCCGCCACCACTTCATGGCTTACCCCCAGGCTCGCCCGGGTCAGGTCGCTGTGAGGGGTATACCCGGTCAGGGTGAAGTCGTTCGACGGCAGGCTGGTCAGGTGCATCGTCACATCCTGCTGGTCATCCTCGAACTCATGCTCCTGTGCCACCTCGGCAAACAGCCGGGTACTCGGCAGCACCTGCACACTGCCCAGCAATCCCACGCCTAAACGGCGTGATGTACGCTCTTGGTCATCGAAGCCCAGCGCCGTCGAGCGCCCACTCTTCTCGTCGTAGCCATCCACCTTGACCCGTGCATAGTCGGCACTGATGAAAGGCGCTAGCTGCCAACTGCTGCTGTCGGCCGCCAGGTTGTAGCCCAGACGTCCGGACATCGCCCAGGCTTCGCCATCGGTGTCGCCCTTTTCGCTACGATCGTTCACGCCAAGGGCGAAGGTGCGATTGAGGTCGCTGTAGTCCAAGTGCCCGGCAGTCAGCGCCGCATCGGCCCACCAGCGGTCCTGGCGGTACTGGGCAAAGGCGCTGGCCAGATAGCTGTCCATTTTGTAGTCCGAGTCTTGTTCGCCGGCTTCCAGCTTCTGGTGGTACACACCGCCGGCCAAGCCTACGCGCCAGGCGTCGTTCAGGCGGTAACTGCCGCCCACGGTCAGGTTGTAGCCGCGGCCATCGCCGCTGGCTGCACTGCGTTGCCCGTCGAAGTCCAGATCCTGCGCGCCTGTGGCGACAAAGGCCTGCCACTGGCCAACCGCCTGCCAAGGTGCCTGCCACTGGTTGCGCAGTTCATCCTGATGGGCGCGCAGGCTGGCGTGGGCAATTTCCGGCAGCAGGGTCAATTCCCACGGAGCCGACAGGATCGAGTAGGCGTAGTCGGCAATCAGTTGCTGGCCTGCGATGGTGGGGTGTACCGAGTCGTTGAACAGCAGCTTGGTGGGGTCTGGCGTGGTGCCGTTGATGCCGTAAACCGGGTTTTCCACACAACTTTCGCCGCTGTAGCAGGTGCCGACCAGGTTCTGGTCGCTGGCCAGGCCGAACTGGCTGGGGCTGGCCAATGCCTCACTCAACAGCACGGGGATGTTCAGCGGGATGATCTCGGCATCGACCTGCCGCAGCTGGCTGAGCAGCGACTGGTTGAAAGCACCGGACAGCAATGACAGCGGGTTTTGTTGCGGGGTACCGCTGAAATTAGGCGTTTGGCCAAGGTCGGGCAACAGCCAGACCACGATGTAGCGCGCGCCACCTTGCTGCAGAGCCTGCGCGCTGGCCGCCAGGCGGGCACCAGCGGCTATCGCGTCAGCTGGGCTGTTTACCAGGCCTTGCAGGAAGTCGTTGCCGCCGCCGGTGAGGTAGTACAACGCGTTGGGATCGGCGCGCAGGCCGTTGGCCAGGTAGCCGGGGCGCTCGCGCAGCACCAACCCGGCATTGGAGTTTCCTGGTGGGATGACGGTCTGTGAGGTTTCGGTGATTGAATCGAGAATCTGCTGGGTCGTGTAGCCGCCGACCGCCCAGTTATTGCCGTCGGGCCGAATGCCGACCGAGGTGGATGGATTCAACGCGTCCGGGTCTATGCCCAGCCGCCCGCCGAGGATCATTGGTGACACGGGTGCAAAGTTGCCGTCGGCATCGCGGTTGGTGAAGCGGGCTCCCGAAGTGCCGCCCGTCAGGTCGGGGAATTGCCCGGCATCAGCGAGGCTGTCGCCGAACACGACCAGCGTGGAGTAGGGCGAGGGGGCAGCGAACGCCTGGCTGCAGGCCAGGGTGAGTGTGGCGAGGGTAAAGCGCAATAACGGGGCTTTTCGCATCGGGGAACATCCTTTTCTTTATTTTTATCAGGACAACCCGATCGACCTTAGCAAATCACAGGGCATCCCTCCCAAGTCCATTCGTTTCCCCGTGTTTACAGGCATATTGCGCCCGTCGCCCCGGTAGGCTACTGTGCCGGGACGTATGAGCGAGACCTATCCTGTGTTGATCGTCAGCAAACTCTTGATGCGCGTAATCAAGGCCCACGCCCGTTGGCGTTGGCGCGCCTGACTTTATCCCCTGCCGGCCCGTCCGGCTCGCCCCCGTTTGCCTTCCAGTCTACCGCCTTGTAAAGGCCAAGCTGCGCCTGTGGCAGGAGCAGGAAGGTTCAAATTTTGAAGTCAGTAGATTCAAGAGGTTTAACCCGATGTTACTGATGATCGACAATTACGACTCTTTTACTTACAACGTCGTTCAGTACCTTGGCGAGCTGGGTGCCGAGGTCAAGGTCATTCGCAATGACGAAATGACCATCGCCCAGATCGAAGCCCTTAACCCCGAGCGCATCGTCGTATCCCCAGGACCGTGCACGCCGAGCGAGGCGGGCGTGTCCATCGAGGCCATCCTGCACTTTGCCGGCAAGCTGCCGATCCTGGGCGTGTGCCTGGGGCACCAGTCCATCGGCCAGGCCTTTGGCGGTGATGTGGTGCGTGCCCGCCAGGTGATGCACGGCAAGACCAGCCCGGTACACCATCGCGACCTGGGCGTGTTCACCGGCCTCAACCACCCGCTGACCGTGACCCGCTACCACTCGCTGGTGGTCAAGCGCGAAACCTTGCCCGAGTGCCTGGAAGTGACCGCATGGACCGCCCATGCTGACGGTTCGGTCGATGAGATCATGGGGCTGCGCCACAAGACGCTGAATATCGAGGGGGTGCAGTTCCACCCCGAGTCGATCCTGACTGAACAGGGCCACGAGCTGTTCGCCAATTTCCTCAAGCAGACCGGCGGCCGCCGCTAAGGATCGAACATGGATATCAAGAGCGCGTTGAGCCGTATCGTCGGCCAGCTGGACCTTTCCACCGAAGAAATGCGCGATGTCATGCGCCAGATCATGACCGGCCAGTGCAGCGAAGCGCAGATCGGTGCCTTCCTGATGGGCATGCGCATGAAAAGCGAGAGCATCGACGAAATCGTCGGTGCCGTCTCGGTCATGCGCGAGCTGGCCGACAAGGTCGAACTGCAGAGCCTCGATGGTGTAGTCGATATCGTCGGTACCGGCGGTGATGGCGCCAACATTTTCAACGTTTCCACCGCTTCGTCCTTCGTCCTGGCAGCGGCGGGCTGCCCCGTGGCCAAGCATGGCAATCGCGCGGTGTCGGGGAAAAGCGGCAGTGCTGACCTGCTGGAAGCTGCCGGCATCTACCTGAACCTGACGCCAACGCAAGTGGCCCGCTGCATCGACAGTTTGGGGATAGGCTTCATGTTCGCGCAAAGCCACCATTCGGCCATGAAACATGCCGCCGGCCCGCGTCGCGATCTGGGCCTGCGTACCCTGTTCAACATGCTCGGCCCGCTTACGAATCCGGCCGGAGTGAAGCACCAGGTGGTCGGCGTATTCGCCCAGGCCCTGTGCCGCCCCCTGGCCGAAGTGCTGCAACGGCTGGGCAGCAAGCACGTGCTGGTGGTGCACTCCAAGGACGGCCTGGACGAGTTCAGCCTGGCTGCCCCCACCTTTGTTGCCGAGCTCAAGAACGACGAAATCACTGAATACTGGGTCGAGCCGGAAGACCTCGGCATGAAAAGCCAGAGCCTGCATGGCCTGGCCGTCGAGAGCCCGCAGGCGTCGCTGGAACTGATCCGCGATGCACTGGGCCGGCGCAAGACTGAAAACGGCCAGAAAGCCGCCGAGATGATCGTGCTCAACGCTGGCGCAGCATTGTATGCCGCTGACCATGCCATGAGCCTGAAAGCCGGTGTAGAACTGGCCCATGACGTCCTGCACACAGGCCTGGCCTGGGAGAAGCTGCAGGAACTGGGCGCCTTTACTGCAGTATTCAAGGTGGAGAACGAAGCATGAGTGTGCCGACGGTGCTGGAAAGGATCATTGCCCGCAAGTTCCAGGAAGTGGCCGAGCGCAGCGCGCGCATCAGTCTGGCTGAGCTGGAGGGCCTGGCCAAGGCCGCCGATGCTCCCCGTGGCTTCGCCAATGCCTTGATCGAGCAGGCTAAACGCAAGCAGCCAGCGGTGATTGCCGAAATCAAGAAGGCTTCGCCAAGCAAGGGTGTGATCCGCGAAAACTTCGTACCGGCGGAAATCGCTGTCAGCTACGAGAAGGGCGGCGCTACCTGCCTGTCGGTGCTGACCGATGTCGATTACTTCCAGGGTGCCGATGAGTACTTGCAGCAGGCTCGCGCAGAGGTTTCGCTGCCGGTGATCCGCAAGGACTTCATGGTTGACCCGTACCAGATCGTCGAAGCCCGGGCCCTGGGTGCAGACTGTGTACTGCTGATCGTGTCGGCGCTGGATGACGTGAAGATGGCCGAGCTGGCCGCCACTGCCAAGGACGTCGGCCTCGATGTTTTGGTAGAAGTGCACGATGGTGATGAGCTTGAGCGCGCGCTGAAAACGCTGGATACACCGCTGGTAGGGGTGAACAACCGCAACCTGCACACGTTCGAGGTCAGCCTTGAAACCACCCTCGACCTGCTGCCGCGCATTCCGCGTGATCGCCTGGCGATTACCGAGAGCGGTATTCTGAACCGGGCCGATGTGGAACTGATGGCTATCAACGAGGTTTACTCGTTCCTGGTGGGTGAGGCGTTCATGCGCGCCGAACAGCCAGGGCTTGAGTTGCAACGGCTGTTCTTCCCGGATCAGGTGAAGAAGACTGTTCAGCAACTGGACTGATCAAACGAAGCCGGCTTTCTTGCCGGCTTTTTTGTATGCCTGCACTAGCCCGTTCGCTGGCTCGACCGCTCCCACAGGATGGTCACCGCCTTATGGACCTGAGATGCACCAGTGGGAGCGGGCGTGCCGGCGAAAAGGCCATCAATAACAACATCAAAGGTGGATCAATGACCGATCAACCCCTGGCCTTGACCGTTGAACAAGGCCTGCACGCCGAGCAGGAACTGCTGGCAGCCGTATGCCGCGGCGAGCGCGACAATGGTGTGCTGTTCTGGCGCCCCACCGACCATGCGCTGGTCATGCCCCGGCGCATGAGCCGCCTGGACAATTTCGAGGCTGCCTGCGCTGAGCTGGCCATCGCCGGCTGGCCCGTGCTGCTACGCGAAACCGGCGGTGAGCCGGTGCCGCAGTCGCATTCGACCGTGAACGTTGCACTGGTCTACGTCGCCCCACGCAGCGAAGGCGACCACGGCCGTATCGAAAACGCCTACGAGCGCCTGTGCCTGCCGCTGTGCGACGTGTTGCGCGAGTGGGGCGGGGTAGCCTCGGTAGGGGAAATCGACGGGGCGTTCTGCGATGGCCGCTATAACGTCAACCTGAACGGCCGCAAGCTGGTTGGTACGGCCCAGCGATGGCGCCAAGGCCTGGGCGGCAAACGCCCGGTGGTGCTGGTGCACGGGGCGTTGCTGCTGGACAACGAGCGTGAATCGATGGTGGCAGCGGTGAATCGCTTCAACGAGTGCTGCGAGCTGGAGCAACGCTGCAGGGCCGATGCGCACATTGCCTTGCACGAGGTGGCCCCTGCTGCGCCGTGGTTCGAACGCCTGTCACAGGCCTATGCCAAGGTGCTAGCCGAGCTGCCGAAGGACTAGCGGGTACCGTAGACCACCATGGTCTTACCCTTGACCTGCACCAGGCTGCGCTCTTCGAGGTCCTTGAGGACGCGGCCGACCATTTCCCGCGAGCAGCCGACGATCCGGCCGATTTCCTGGCGGGTGATCTTGATCTGCATGCCGTCTGGGTGGGTCATGGCGTCGGGCTGCTTGCACAGCTCCAGCAGGCAACGGGCAACCCGACCGGTCACATCAAAAAATGCCAGGTCGCCAACCTTGCGCGTGGTGTTGCGCAGGCGCTGGGCCATCTGGCTGCCCAGCGCATAGAGGATGTCCGGGTCTTGGCGCGTCAGTTCGCGAAACTTGTCGTAGCTGATCTCGGCCACTTCGCATTCGGTCTTGGCACGTACCCAGGCGCTTCGCTGCTGTTCACCGTCAACCGGCTCGAACAGGCCAAGCTCGCCAAAGAAGTCGCCGTTGTTGAGGTAAGCGATGATCATTTCGTGGCCGTCGTCGTCCTCGATGATGATGGTTACCGAACCCTTGATGATGAACGACAGTGTCTCGGCCCGGTCGCCGGCGCAGATGATGTTGCTTTTGGCGGTGTAGCGGCGGCGCTGGCAATGCACCAGCAGTTTGTCGATGTTCTTGATCTTGGCGGGTAGGGCAGAGGCGACCATCACGAAATCCTGTTCGATACGAGGCATAGGCTTTTTGTAGAGGCTGGCTGGCGTAAAGCGCCAGTCATTTGGCGCCAGCTTATCAGACACTACGGTATGTTTCGGTAGTAAACCGACACGTCACGTACTTTTCCCACAGCCGCACAAGGTCTAAGCTGACACCCTTTTCCGAAAATCAGGAGTCCAGGTAGATGAAGGCACGTATCCAGTGGGCCGGTGAGGCGATGTTCCTCGGCGAATCGGGGAGCGGCCATGTCGTCGTGATGGATGGCCCGCCCGAGGCCGGTGGCCGCAACCTGGGTGTGCGCCCGATGGAAATGCTGCTGTTGGGCCTGGGTGGCTGCAGCAGCTTTGACGTGGTCAGCATCCTGAAGAAGTCGCGCCAGGCGGTGGAAAGCTGCGAGGCATTCCTGGAAGCCGAGCGCGCCAGTGAAGACCCGAAGGTCTTTACCAAGATCCACATGAACTTTGTGGTGAAAGGGCGTGGGCTGAAAGAGGCGCAGGTCAAGCGGGCGGTGGAGCTGTCGGCGGAGAAGTACTGCTCGGCGTCCATCATGCTGGAGCGTGCCGGGGTCGAGATTACCCATGGGTACGAGATTGTAGAACTGGGTTGATCGTACACCTGGGCTGCGTGGCAGCCCTTGTGGGAGCGGGTTTACCCGCGAAGCAGGCAACGCGGTGGATGGCATCTGCTGCGTCGTTGTTCGCGGCTGAATTCGCCCCACATGGAGCACGGCGACCTTTTAGTTGCGCAGGGCTGGAAGGGCCATCCGTAACCATTGCGGAAGACTGCTTCTGAGCGCCTGGCTCAACCGCTCCCGCCGCTTCTGGTAACCCAGCCCCAGCCAGATGACCCCCAGCCCGATCAAGGTCACCACCACCGGGAATAGCAGCGATTCGGCAAACACCTCGTACGAGAGGTACCCCAGGTAGGCGGCCACCCCTAAAGCCCCGAACACCATGAACACCGGCCGGCGCAGCAGCACCGCGATGCCCATCAGCGCAATGTTGATCAGGCAATACAGGGCCTTGCCCAGTTCGCTGCCACTGTCCAGCAACGTGAGACCACCCCAGAATGCCGCCAACCCGGCCAGGTAACCCCAGCGGGCGTAGTCCTCACGCGTGCGGCCGTCCACCACCAGGAACACCGCCAGCATCCCAAGCCCGAACCACAGCGACACCTCACGGCGCTGCTCCCAGCTGAACGGCGAGCCGAAGAACCATTCGCTCAGGTCCATCGACATGAACCACAAGGCCACGGCAATCGGCATGACGATGAACGGGTAGGGAATCAACCGCAGCATCAGCACCCCCGCAACTACCGTGGCCGCTTCCATTGCCAGCCAACCGCCTTGCACGTAGGTGTAGTACTGGTGGTAGTTGGCTTGTGCATCATCCATTGGCCACCAGCCCGCCAGGCGCTCGATGGCGAAGACCGCCAGTGGCACGATACTGACCGCGACCGCTGCCAGTACGCCGGCGGCCACAGGCTGGGCACGACGCTGCAGGTTCAGGGCGAACCAGGTGGTCAGCAGGATGTACAGGCTGGCAATGACCAGCAATGCGCCGTCGCCGATACTCATCCAGGCTTCGGTGAGCAACCAGCCCATGGCTGCCATGATCAGCATGGCGCCAAAGTAGAAGGCAACATGGGCCAGCTGGAAGCTGCCGCGTGCTGCAGGCTGCTGGCGCAGGAAGGTCAGCAGGGCGTGGTCCTGGCCCGGCTGGAGTATGCCGGCTTGCACGGCGCGCGCCAGGTCCTTGGCGTCGAATCGGTCCGTCATGGGTAAACCTTCAGATGCGATAGGTGCTCTTGGTCATGACCTTGGCCAGCAAGCTCATGCCGAAGCGCACAGGGGCAGGGAAGCGGTAGCCACCGGCTTCCAGGGCAGACTCGGCGTGCTGTTCTTCGTCGATGCGCATCTGCTCGAGAATGGCCCGGGACTTTTCGTCTTCGTGCGGGATCTGCTCAAGATGCTCGTCCAGATGCTTGCATACCTGATGCTCGGTAGCGGCCACGAATCCCAGGCTGATCTTGTCGCTGACCAGCCCGGCGAGCGCGCCGATGCCGAACGACATGCCGTAGAACAGCGGGTTGAGCACGCTAGGGTGGCTGTTCAGCTGGCGAATCCGCTGCTCGCACCAGGCCAGGTGGTCGATTTCTTCCTCAGCGGCATGCTCCATGGCCTTGCGCACTTCGGGCAGCTTGGCGGTCAGGGCCTGGCCCTGGTACAGCGCCTGGGCGCACACCTCACCGGTGTGGTTGATGCGCATCAGCCCGGCAATATGGCGGGACTGCTGTTCGTCCAGGTCGGTATCTGGCTGGATGATGGCCGGCGATGGCCGGGCGGGTTGGCCGCTGAAGGGCAGCAAGGTGCGCATGGCGGTATCGGCCTGCAGCAACAAGCGGTCGAGCGGCGAGTAGTGACGTTCGGTAGCCATCGGGCACCTCCGCAAGAATGTGCCCGACAGTTTACCGCAATAGCGGCGGGGTCGCTTGCCGTGGATCAGCCCGGTGGCCAGTTCATCTGGCGCTGGCCGAGCACGTGCATATGGATGTGATAGACGGTCTGCCCGCCTTTGGGGTTGCAGTTCATGACCACACGGAAGCCTTCCTCGCAACCTTGCTCGACAGCCAGGCGTTGGGCGGTGAACAGAATGTGGCCAGCCAGGGCCTTGTCCTCTTCGGTCAGGTCATTCAGCGTACGGATGTGCTTTTTCGGGATGACCAGGAAATGTACCGGCGCTGCGGGTGCAATGTCCTTGAAGGCCAGGACCTGGTCGTCTTCGTAGATGATATCCGCCGGGATTTCCCGGTTGATGATTTTGAGGAATAGTTCGTCCACAGCACTTGCTCCATGGTGAGGGTCGGGCCGAGTGTACTCAGCCGCGCGCCGATCGCCCAGTGGCTATTCCATGCCGGCCGGGCAATAGCGGCGGTGAATGACTCCAGCCAGCTTGCGCACCAGCCAGCGCGGCAGCAGGCGCGGGGCGAAAGCCAACCAGCGGTTGCGCCGGCCAGGCATGATCAGCGTGCGGTTCTTGTCCAGGGCACGTACGGTGTACAGCGCCACTTCCTCGGGGCTGAGGCAGCGTGGCTTGCCATCCAGGCGGGCAATCCGCCGACGCGCCGATCGCACCGGGCCGGGGCACAATACCGAGACCTTGATGCCGGTGCGCTTGAGTTCTTCGCGCAGGGCCTGGGAAAAACTCAGCACATAGGCCTTGCTGGCAGCGTAGGTGGCCATCCACGGACCAGGCGCCATGCCGGCCAGCCCAGCGACGTTGAGGATCTGCCCGCCGCCTTGTATGGCCATCAGGTTGCCGATGGCGTGGCACAGGCGGCTCAGGGCCAGCACATTTACCTCCAGCAGGTCTTGTTCATCGGCCCACTCATGGGCAAGGAACGGCCCGTAGGTGCGCTGGCCTGCACAATTGACCAGCAGGTCGATACGTCGCTCGCCCTCTTCCAGTTCCAGTACGAAGCCCGACAGGCGCAGTGGCTGGCTCAGGTCGCACGCGCGGAACAGTACCTCGACACCGAAACGCTGAGTCAACTCCATGGCCACCGGTTCCAGCGTTTCGCGCTGGCGTGCCACCAGGATCAGGTTGCGCCCGCGCCGTGCCAGTGCTTCCGCCAGGGCCAGGCCCAGGCCGCTGGAAGCACCAGTAATCATGGCGTAACGGGTCATGCAAAGCTCCTGGGGGCGGAAGAGGGCGCTTAGTGTACAGCTTGCCCGAGCAAGGTGTTGCCTTTTGCTACAAGGCCCCTGGGCGCAGAGCCTGGCAACGCTCAATGGCCTGCCGGTACTCGTCGCGCAGGCGCGCTATCAATGTGCTGGTGCCAGGCAGGTCATCGATACTGCCGACCCCCTGGCCCGCCGACCAGACGGTCTTCCATGCCTTGGCTTCGTCGTCGATTGGCTTGAGCTTGCCTTGTTCGTGCCCGCCCTTGAGCGCGTTCATGTCGTAGCCGGCTTGCTCCAGGCTAGGGCGCAGGAAGCTGGCGGGGACGCCGGATACTGCCGGTGTGTGGACGATGTCGGCGGCGTGGGTATCCAGCAGCATCTGTTTGTAGGCGTTCTGGGCCTGGCTTTCTGTCGTGGCAATAAAGCGCGTGCCCATGTACGCCAGGTCAGCCCCCAGCAGTTGCGCGGCGAGGATTTCGTGGCCATGGTTTATACACCCTGCCAGCAGCAGGGTCTTGTCGAAGAACTGGCGAATTTCTGCGGCCAGCGCGAAAGGGCTCCAGGTGCCGGCATGCCCGCCCGCGCCGGCAGCAACGGCAATCAGGCCATCGACACCGGCTTCGGCGGCCTTTTCCGCATGGCGGCGGGTGGTGACATCATGGAACACCAGGCCGCCGTAGCCGTGTACGGCATCGACCACTTCCTTCACTGCGCCCAGGCTGGTAATGACGATCGGCACCCGGTGCTCTACGCACAAGGCCAAGTCGGCTTGCAGGCGCGGGTTGGTCGGGTGGACGATCAGGTTCACCGCATAGGGCGCCGGGGCCTGCAGTTGCTCCAGGCCAGTCTCGATTTCTTCCAGCCACGCCTTGAAGCCAGCGCTGTCACGCTGGTTCAAGGCCGGGAAGCTCCCAACGACGCCGCTAGCGCAGCAGGCCAGAACCAGCTTGGGGTTGGAAATCAGGAACATCGGTGCGGCAACCACTGGCAGGCGCAGGCGTTCTTCGAGCGAGGCAGGTAGCGACATGGCAAGGCTCCTTGGTGGGGTGGCTATGTCAGAACGGCTTGACCACCACCAGAATTACGATGCCCAGCAGGAACAGCACAGGCACTTCGTTGAACCAGCGGTAGTAAACGTGGCTGCGAGTATTGGTGCCATTGGCGAAGCGTTTGCGCTGGGCGCCGCACACGTGATGGTAGCCGGTCAGCAGAATCACCAGGGTCAGCTTGGCATGCAGCCACCCCTGGCTCAGCCAGCCGGGGGTGAGGTAGAGCATCCAGGCGCCGAACACGTAAGTGGCGATCATCGCTGGGTTCATGATGCCGCGGTACAGCTTGCGCTCCATGGTCACGAAGCGTTCCTGGCTGACGCTGTCCTGGCTCTGGGCGTGGTAGACAAACAGTCGCGGCAGGTAAAACAGGCCGGCGAACCAGCAGACCACGCTGACGATATGCAGCGCTTTGATCCATAGGTAAAGCATGGAGGGAGTTCCTTCAGGTAATCACGGTCGTCAGATAGTAGTGGTCAAGCGCCCGAAGGGTCACCCGGAGAGTTGTTACAGGCGCCTTGCCCCCCTATTATCGTGCGCTTTCCAGACGGCTCGTTGATAAGGGGCAAGCGTTATGATCAAGGTCGGTATCGTCGGCGGCACGGGTTACACCGGCGTCGAACTGTTGCGTCTGCTGGCACAGCATCCACAGGCCGAAGTGGCGGTCATCACTTCGCGCTCCGAGGCGGGCGTGGCGGTGGCGGACATGTACCCGAACCTGCGTGGCCACTATGACGGGCTGGCGTTCAGCGTACCGGACAGCAAGGCGCTGGGGGCCTGCGATGTGGTGTTCTTCGCCACCCCGCATGGTGTTGCCCACGCCCTGGCCGGTGAGCTGCTGGCGGCCGGCACCAAGGTGATCGACCTGTCTGCCGACTTCCGCCTGCAGGATGCCGCCGAGTGGGGCAAGTGGTATGGGCAGCCGCATGGCGCGCCTGAGCTGCTCAAGGACGCGGTATACGGCCTGCCAGAAGTGAACCGCGAGAAGATCCGCCAGGCGCGTCTGATCGCTGTGCCGGGTTGCTACCCGACTGCCACCCAGCTGGGCTTCCTGCCGCTGCTGGAAGCGGGCCTGGCCGACCCGTCGCGCCTGATCGCCGACTGCAAGTCGGGTGTCAGCGGCGCTGGCCGTGGCGCCGCGGTGGGTTCGCTGTTCTGCGAAGCCGGCGAGAGCATGAAGGCCTATGCAGTCAAGGGGCATCGTCACCTGCCAGAGATCAGCCAGGGCCTGCGCCTGGCCGCTGGCAAGGATATCGGCCTGACCTTCGTGCCGCACCTGACGCCGATGATCCGTGGCATCCATGCCACCCTGTACGCGAACGTGGTCGATACCTCGGTCGACCTGCAGGCGCTGTTCGAGAAACGCTACGCCGATGAACCGTTCGTCGACGTGATGCCAGCAGGCAGCCATCCGGAAACCCGAAGCGTGCGTGGTGCCAACGTCTGCCGCATTGCCGTTCATCGTCCGCAGGGTGGTGACCTGGTAGTGGTGCTGTCGGTAATCGACAACCTGGTCAAGGGCGCTTCCGGCCAAGCGGTACAGAACCTCAACATCCTGTTCGGGCTGGATGAGCGCATGGGCCTGTCCCATGCCGGCTTGCTGCCGTAAGGCCGCCAGCACTGGAAAAGGCCCGCGTCGTGCGGGCCTTTTTGCAGGTCGCGACTAAAGCCGCACAATTCTTGACCGATTTTCTCGGGAAAGCGGATAATGCGCGTCATCGAGTTTTATGGCGGCTACCGCGCCGGGAGAATCAACATGAGCGTCGAAACCTTCACCCCTACCGGTCTGGAATTTACCCACGGGGCAGCCCAGAAGGTGAAGAACCTGGTCAATGAGGAAGGCAATGAGCGTCTGAAGCTGCGAGTGTTCGTTACCGGTGGCGGTTGCTCGGGCTTCCAGTACGGCTTCACCTTCGATGAAGACGTGGCCGAAGATGACACCATCGTCGAGCGTGAGGGCGTGTCCCTGGTGGTCGACCCGATGAGCTTCCAGTACCTGGCGGGTGCTGAGGTGGACTATCAGGAAGGCCTGGAAGGCTCGCGCTTCGTGATCAAGAACCCGAATGCCGCGACCACCTGCGGTTGCGGGTCGTCGTTCTCGATCTAAGGGCTGGGCATACGAAAACGCCGCGCAATTGCGCGGCGTTTTGCTTTCTGGCGTAGCGGCTATGCCGGGTAGATCGCGCCCAGTATGCGCAGGCCCTTGGCGGCAGTGACGCTGGGGCGGTTGGCGGCGATACCCTCCAGGCAGCAGTGAGCCAGCCAGGCGAAGGCCATGGCTTCGACCCAGTCCGGGTCTACGCCATAGGCGCCAGTGCTTGCAACACGGGCCGCCGGTAGCAGCTGGCCAAGACGGGCCATCAGCGCGCCGTTGCGGGCCCCCCCACCACAGACCAACAGCGCCTCGGTGCCTTGCTGGGCTTTGCCAAGCGAATCGATGATGCTGCGTGCGGTCAGCTCCAGCAGTGTCGCCTGCACGTCCTGGGCCCGGTATGCCGGCAGGTTGGCCAGGTGGCGATCCAGCCAAGGCAGGTTGAACACCTCGCGGCCGGTACTCTTGGGGCCGCTGCCGGCAAAGAACGGGTCAGCCATCAGTGCGCTGAGCAAGCTGGGCTGCGCCACACCCGAGGCAGCCCAGGCACCATTTGCATCGTAGGCGTGGCCGTACTCGCGCTCGATCCAGGCATCCAGCAGCACGTTCCCCGGGCCGCAATCGAACCCATGAACCGGCTTGTCCTGCTCGATCAGGCTTAGATTGCTGAAACCGCCTACGTTGAGGATTGCCAGGCGTCGGCCAAGCTGGCTGAACAGGGTTTCGTGGAAGGCCGGTACCAGTGGCGCGCCCTGGCCGCCGGCAGCCACATCGCGACGGCGGAAGTCGGCGACCACGCTGATGCCGGTCAGCTCGGCGAGCAGTGCGGGGTTACCGATCTGTACAGTAAAGCCGCGGGCCGGTTCATGGCGAATGGTCTGGCCGTGGCTGCCGATGGCGCGAACGGCGTCAGGCTTCAGCCCCTGGCGAGCCAGCAGTTGGCGGATACCTTCGCCGGCCAGGCTGGCCCAGCGGTTTTCCGCCAGTGCTGCTCGGGCAATCTCGTCAGGGCCGCTGCTGCACAGGGCCAGCAGGTCCTGGCGCAGGTCTGGGGGCATGGGCAGGTAGTGGGTGGCGAGCAGTTCAAGCTGCTCGCCTTGTTCGATCAGGGCGATATCCAGGCCATCGAGGCTGGTACCGGACATCACCCCCAGGTAGAGCGCCATGGCTTAGCGCTTGTTCGCTGCGAGCAGGGTGGCCTTTTCCTGATCCATGCGGGCGATCAGCGGCTGGCTCTGCTGCAGGAAGCGCTGACGTTCGTTCTTGGCGATCGGGTCAGCCATTGGCACCTTCTGGCTCAGCGGGTCGACGTGCACGCCGTTGACCTGGAACTCGTAGTGCAGGTGTGGTCCGGTGGACAGGCCGGTAGTGCCGATGTAGCCAATGATCTGGCCCTGTTTGACCGTACTGCCGGTCTTGATGCCTTTGGCAAAGCCCTGCATGTGGCCATACAGCGTCTTGTAGCGGTTGCCATGTTGGATGATCACGGTATTGCCGTAGCCACCACGGCGCCCGGCCAGTTCGATGCGACCGTCACCGGCTGCCTTGATCGGGGTACCGCGTGGGGCCGCGTAGTCGACGCCTTTATGGGCGCGGATCTTGTTCAGGATGGGGTGCTTGCGACCGGCGGAGAAGCGCGAGCTGATGCGGGCGAAGTCCACCGGGGTACGGATGAATGCCTTGCGCAGGCTGTTGCCGTCGGCGGTGTAGTAGGTAGTGTTGCCCTGCTTGTTGGTGTAGCGCACGGCAGTGTAGGTTTTGCCGCGGTTGGTGAAGCGCGCAGACAGGATGTTACCGGTGCCGACGACCTTGCCGTCCATCACCTTCTGTTCGTAGACCACGTCGAACTCGTCCCCTGGGCGAATATCCTGGGCGAAGTCGATGTCGTAACCCAGCACGCGGGCCATGTCCATGGTCATGCTGTGGGACAGGCCGGCGCGCTGGGCCGAAGCTGACAGCGAGCTCTTGATCACGCCGTGGGCATAGGCGGTGCGTATCACCGGCTTGCTGATTTCACGGTTGAATGCGTAGCCGTTGGCGGTTTTGGTCAGGCGAATGGTTTCGAGGTTGCTGACTTTGCTGTGCAGGCTGGCCAACTGGCCATCCTTGTCGAGCTCGAATTGCAAGACCTGGCCATGCTTGAGCTGGCTGAATTGCTTGGCCTGCTTGTTGCTGGCCAGCAAGTCATGCACCGCATTGGCTGGCAGGCCGACCTTGGCGAACAGGGTGGACAGCGTATCGCCGCGGGCTACGGTGACTTCACGGTGGCCAGGCTCCTTGGCGGTCTCGGCAACCGGTTCGGCGGCCGGGGTCTGCTGATCGGCCTTCTGGGTTTCGGGGGTAGCCTCTTCTATCTGGGCGAAAGGCGAGCCTTGCTCACCTTCGGCTTGCACCAGTGGTGCGGCGCGGGATTCGTCTTTCAGCTGCTCGGCAGGGCTTTCGAGCTCGAGGTTGAGGGTGGTTTTCTTGGCTTCCACTTCGCTGGAGGGAAATACCAGCAAAGCCAGGCTGAGCAGGGCGGCGATGCCGCTGGCGGCCAACAGATGGCTCTTCGGATAAAGCGGGGGCGCTTTAGGCGGTTCGTTGGTCATGGGTAAAGTGACTTTGAAAAAAGTGAAATGGAAAAGATGAATGACATGATGAAGATGAAATAACTGTATAAAATATAACCAAATCCATTTTCACGCAAGGGCGCGTAGACGCCGCAAGCCCGTGCTCGGGTCACATTCCTTTGCGAAACTTGTATTTGACGGCCGATCTTGTATGGTTGGCTCCCCCTGAATCTGAGCCTTGCGGGTTTGTCTATGAAGTCGGTTGAAGAGCAGCTGGCGCTTATCAAGCGCGGTGCGGAAGAAGTACTGGTCGAGTCGGAACTGGTGGAGAAGCTCAAGCGCGGCCAACCTCTGCGCATCAAGGCCGGCTTCGACCCGACCGCCCCGGACCTGCACCTGGGTCACACGGTGCTGATCAACAAGCTGCGCCAGTTCCAGGATCTGGGGCACCAGGTCATCTTCCTGATCGGTGACTTCACCGGCATGATCGGCGACCCGAGCGGCAAGAGCGCCACGCGCCCACCGCTGACCCGCGAGCAGGTGCTGGACAATGCCGAGACTTACAAGCAGCAGGTATTCAAGATTCTCGACCCGGCCAAGACTGAAGTCGCGTTCAATTCCACGTGGATGGACAAGCTGACCCCTGCCGACTTCATTCGCCTGGCTTCGCAGTACACCGTCGCGCGCATGCTGGAGCGTGATGACTTCGACAAGCGCTACACCACCAATCAGCCGATCGCCATTCACGAGTTCCTCTATCCGCTGGTGCAGGGCTACGATTCGGTAGCGCTGAAAGCGGACGTCGAGCTGGGCGGTACCGACCAGAAGTTCAACCTGCTGATGGGGCGTGAACTGCAGCGGTCTTATGGTCAGGAAGCGCAGAACATCGTGACCATGCCACTGCTCGAAGGGCTCGACGGCGTGAAGAAGATGTCGAAGTCGCTGGGGAATTATGTCGGCATCCAGGAAGCGCCAGGGGTGATGTACAGCAAGCTGGTGTCGATCCCGGATACCCTGATGTGGCGTTACTTCGAGCTGCTGAGCTTCCGCTCGATGGAAGAAATCGAGCAGTTCCGGGCCGATGTTGCCAATGGCGCCAACCCACGTGACATCAAGATCAAGCTGGCGGAAGAAATTGTGGCGCGCTTCCATGGTGAGGAGGCGGCGGCCAATGCTCACCGTGCTGCCGGTAACCGTATGAAGGAAGGCGAGCTGCCGGAAGACTTGCCGGAGATCGAAGTGGCTGCGGCGGAAGACCTGCCAATTGCTGCGGTGCTGAACCGGGCTGGTCTGGTCAAGAACTCTGCACAGGCGCGAGACTTGCTGAATAGCGGCGCGGTGAAAGTGGATGGTGCAGTGGTCGACAAGGACTTCATGTTTGTCCTTGGTGCTACCCATGTGTGTCAGGCGGGCAAGAAGTCGTTTGGCCGGGTTAGCCTGAAGGCTGAGTGATTGCCTAGGTGATGTAGCTATATAGAAGCGGGGAGGCCGGTAGGCCTCCCCGCTTTGTTTTCAGCAATGTTAAGGTTTCTTGAAATTAAAGGTTGACGGCCTTTCGAATCCCCTTATAATGCGCCCCACTTCCAGCGACAACGGAACGACAAACTCCTTGAGATTCAATGAGTTAGGCGATTCGGAAGATGCTGTAAGGGCTACGATCTAATGATCGCCGGCGGTTGAGATGATGGTTGACAGCGCTTTCAAGTGCTGTATGATTCGCCTCCCGCTACGAGAGATCGCAGCGAGTCAAGTGTTTGAAGCTAAACGAGTTTCTCGCAAAAAACTTCAAAATAAACGCTTGACAGCAAATGAGGAAAGCGTAGAATGCGCGCCTCGGTTGAGACGAAAAGCTCTTAACCAAACGCTCTTTAACAAATCGAATCAAGCAATTCGTGTGGGTGCTTGTGAGTACGGACTGATGCTT
>NZ_JAPFCG010000058.1:0-768 GCF_026240995.1 Pseudomonas sp. DCB_BI
GGCCAAGATGAGGCGCGAAGCATGGTCTGTAACCGTTAGTGGGTAGCACCACTGACCGTTGAGCATCTTGAACTGACCCTTGTAGTCGATGCACCAGGTCTTGTTCGGCTCGTTGGCCTCCCTCATCTTTGTGGGGCTTTTACCGTATCGCCGTTTTGGCCCACGCTTATGAACCATGCCCATTCGGTCCAGCCACTGCCCCGCAGTGCTCGGAGACGGCCAATCAATCGATGGGTCTTCAAGGCGCAGTAGTTCCATGAGCTTCTTGGGGCCCCATTTATCGTGCGCCTCTTTCATCGCAACAATGCGGGCCAACAGCTCGTCACTGGTCTTGTTAGGGCTGTTGTCGGGGCGCCGTGAAGCATCGGACAGCGCTTCAGCACCGCCCGCAGAATATCGCGATATCCATTTGTCGACCGTGGGGCGGCTGACGTTGTAACGGCGAGCAAGCTGACTCTTGGTGTAATCACCGGAAAGCCACTCGCCAATCAATCTGACTCGTTGATCCATGGGGGACTCTTGGTTCCAGGGCATGATCAGGTACCTCCTGATCATGCTTTAGCCTGTAAACCATGTCCCCGGTTTGAAATGTAAACGATGTCTCCGGTTTGTACCCGGGACAAGCCCGCTCCCACAGGTACCCCCGCAGGCTTGAGGCTGATGCAGTACCTGGGGAAACAACTGGCTTGCTCAATTTCTAGAATCCAGCGCGATCCCTGTGGGAGCGGGTTTACCCGCGAACACCGGCGGAGCCGGTGCCATGCACCG